>NZ_LMHO01000046.1:0-271838 GCF_001428185.1 Mesorhizobium sp. Root695
CACTCGCCAGAAAACTCCTGGTCATCCTCAATGCAAAAGCACGCGATGCGCGCAACGAGGTCGCAATTGCAACTTGACACCCCAGATAGTCGCTCTCCCCCGCTTCGCGGGGGCGAGGAACTCTCGTTTTGAGACGCCATCATCTCAAAACCTCGGAATGTCCGGGAACGGCAGCTTGCCGCCGGAAATGTGCATGCGGCCGAGTTCGGCGCAGCGGCGCAACTGCGGGAAGACCTTGCCGGGGTTGAGCAGGTGGTTGGGATCGAAGGCGCATTTGACCCGCATCTGCTGGTCGAGGTCGACCTGTGTGAACATTTCCGGCATCAGGTCGCGCTTCTCCACGCCCACCCCGTGTTCGCCGGTCAAGACGCCGCCGACCTTGACGCAGAGCCGCAATATGTCGGCGCCGAAACTTTCGGCCTTGTCGAGTTCGCCCGGCACATTGGCATCGTAGAGGATCAGCGGATGCAGATTGCCGTCGCCTGCGTGGAAGACATTGGCGACGCCGAGACCGTATTTCTCCGACAGCTCGCGCATACCGGCGAGCACACGCGGCAGCTCCTTGCGCGGGATGGTGCCGTCCATGCAGTAATAATCGGGCGAGATGCGGCCGACTGCGGGAAACGCCGCCTTGCGGCCGGCCCAGAAGCTCAACCGCTCCTGCTCGGACCGCGATATGCGGCAGGTGGTCGAGCCGTTCTTGTAGGCGATGGCCTCGACAAGGCCGATCAGATGATCGACCTCGACGCCCGGCCCGTCGAGCTCGACGATCAGCAGCGCCTCGACATCGAGGGGATAGCCGGCATGGACGAAATCCTCGGCCGCGTGGATCGCAGGCCGGTCCATCATTTCCATGCCGCCCGGAATGATGCCAGCGCCGATGATGTCGGCGACGCACTGGCCGCCCTGCTCGCTGGTGGGAAAGCCGATCAGCAGCGCACGCGCCGTCTCCGGCTTCTTCAGGATACGCACGGTGACCTCGGTGACGACGCCGAGCAGCCCTTCGGAGCCGGTCATGACGCCGAGCAGGTCATAACCTTCCGCGTCGAGGTGGCTGCCGCCCAGCCGCACCACCTCGCCGTTCATCAGCACCATCTCGATGCCGAGCACGTTGTTGGCGGTGAGGCCATATTTCAGGCAGTGCACGCCGCCGGAATTCTCCGCGACGTTGCCGCCGATCGAGCAGGCGATCTGGGAGGATGGATCGGGGGCGTAGTAAAAGCCCTCCTGCTCGACGGCGGTGGTGATGCCGAGATTGGTGACGCCCGGCTGGGCGACGACGACGCGATTGGGAAAATCGATCGCCAGGATACGGTTGAAGCGGCTCATGACCAGCAGCACCGCGTCCTCGAGCGGCAGCGCGCCGCCCGACAGCGAGGTGCCGGAGCCCCGCGGCACAACCCGGATATTGCGGTCGTTGCAGTATTTCAGCACGCGCGAAACCTGCGCCACCGTTTGCGGCAGCACGACGACCAGCGGCAGCTGCCGATAGGCGGTCAGGCCATCGCTCTCGAAAGCACGCATGGAATTGGCGGCGTCGACGACGCCCTCGCCCGGCACGATGATGCGCATGTCGGCGACGATCTCGTCGCGCCGCCGCATCGTGGCGTCGTCTGGTTTCGGCATGGCCAGGCCGGACATCAACAGCCTCATTTCGCTTGACTGGTCAAAATCTTTTACCAGTGAAGCGCGTTGGTTGCAAATCCTGCCTTGGTCGGGAATCCAGCCTCATGGTCGAGACAGGCTTCCGCAGCGGCAATCTGCCGCTGCCTCGCCTGGCTGTTCTGCTATTCGCTCGCCAGCTTGCCGGGTTCGGAATGCATCCGCCGCACGCGGCGCACGCCCCACCAGACCAGCAGGATGGCGACCGGCACCGAAGCGGCGGTAATGATCTCTGGCGCGAAGGCATGGCCGAAGATCGAGGCGCCCTTGGCGACATAGCCGATAAGGCCGACCACATAATAGGAGACGGCGGCGACCGAGAGGCCTTCGACGGTTTGCTGCAGGCGCAGTTGCAAGCGGGCGCGGTTGTTCATCGAGGCGAGCAGGTCGCGGTTCTGCTTCTCGACCTCGACATCGACCCAGGTGCGCAGCAGCGTCGTGGCGCGAGTCAGTTTTCGCGAAAGGTTGGCTTGCCGCTCCTCGACCGAGCGGCAGGTGCGCATGGCTGGTGCTACACGTCGCTGCAGGAACCCACCCCAGGTGTCGTAGCCGGGCACGGCTTCTTCCTCGAGCGCTTCCAGCCGCTCGACGACGATGCCGTCATAGGCGCGGCTGGCGCCAAAGCGGTAGAGACTCGACGCCGCGTCGGCTTCCAGTTCCGCGGCAAGTTCGGTCAGGTCGGCCAGCAAGGTCTGACTGTCTCGCGTCTCGGCGACCTTCATCTCCCGTGTGGTCTGCGCCAGCCGGTCCTCGATGCGGCGGGCGCGGCCGGACAAGTTCAGCGCCAGCGGCAGGCCAAGCATGGCCAGCGTGCGATAGGTCTCGATGTCGATCAGCCGCTGTGACAACGCGCCAGTGCGCGCCGGGGTCAGGCCGCGATCGAGCACCAGCATGCGGGTCATGCCGTCGCCATCCTGGCGGAAGTCGGTGACGATGGCGGCGTTGCCGCGCTCGACCAGCGAGTAGCACAGGCTGGTCGGATCAAAGCCGGCGATCAGTCTTTCGCTGACCTGCGTCCATTTGCGGATTTCGAGCCGGATGCCGGAAATCACGGTGCCTGGAGGTGAGAAACCGTTGCCGAAGGGCGAATCTTCCTGCGTCCTGCCGCTTTCGGAGAGCGGCCCTTCCCACAGATAGGTCGAGAACTCGGTATGCCGCTCCCAGCGCAGCGAGCCCTTGCCCCATTTCATGGCGTGGTGGCGAGCCTGGCGGTCGGGTGCGGCGATGCCGAGGCGTCGCGATAGTTCGGAAAGCACGGCCATGTCGACGCCGGAGCCGCCCTCGGTCATGAAGGCGAGTTGCACCAGGACGCGTGGCTTTTCGATCAGCGGATGCGGCCGGGCATGGACCTCACCGAGCGCGCCGGGCCGGCCCTCATGTGCGGGAAACCCCATGACGCTGCCCTTGGCGCGCGGCTGGAATTCGAGATTGGACGGGTCGTCTGACACGGCTTGTCCCCCGGGCTTCTTTGAACCCTCTTGCACTCGCGTCCCTCTAGAGCCAATGGCCAGATGACGCAAACAGCAAAGTTTAGCTGAGGATGATATGGCGCCAAGCGGCAAATTCCACATGCTTCGGCCAATTGGATAAATAATTTGACCAGTTGGCGACGCAGGCTTTATCCTGCGCGACACCGGTTCACCTTCCAGGCATTCTGTTGAGCGACATTTTTTCCAGGATCGAGCATTCGCGAACCGCCGACGAGGTGATGCAGCAGATCGAGAGCCTCATCCTCGAAGGCGTGCTGCGCACCGGCGACCGGCTGCCGGGCGAGCGCGAGCTTGCACGGCAGTTCGACGTGTCGCGGCCGATCCTGCGCGACGCACTGAAAGCGCTGGAAGGGCGCGGCCTTCTGACGACAAGGCCCGGCGGCGGCACGCATGTCGCCGATGTCATCGGCCAGCTGTTCACCAAGCCGGTGACGGACCTGATCTCGATGCACCGCAAGGCTGTGACCGACTATCTGGAATACCGCCGCGAGATCGAAGGGGTGGCGGCTGAATACGCGGCGCGGCGCGCCACGCCAGACGACATGGCGCTGCTCGACAAGATCATGGCACGCATGGACGATGCGCACCGGACCGGCGACTTCGACGACGAGGCCGAAATCGACGTCGAGTTCCACCACGCGATCTGCGAATGCGCGCACAATATCATCCTTTTGCACACGCTGCGCTCCTGCTATCGGCTGTTGTCGGAAGGCGTGTTCCAGAACCGGCTGATGGTGTTCACCGTGCCCGGCGCGCGCGAGGCGCTGCTTGCGCAGCACCGGGCGATCCATGCAGCGGTGAAGGCCGGCGACCCCGCCGCTGCCCGGCAAGCGGCGATGGACCACATCACCTATGTTGAACGGTCAATGGCGGAGGCCGAGCGCAGCGGTGACTGGCAGCGCGTCTCGCGGTTGCGGCTGAAGCAGCGCGTCGACGCCACCGATACCGAACCTGCACGCAAACGCTCCTAGTCATCGAAACGGGAAGCCCATGAGCCAAATCCTGACCATCGCCGACCTCAAGGACCTCGCGCGCCGGCGTGTGCCGAAGATGTTCTTCGACTATGCCGATTCCGGCGCCTGGACCGAGAGCACCTACCGGGCCAACGAGGAGGATTTCGGCAAGATCAAGTTCCGCCAGCGCGTGCTGGTCGACATGAGCAACCGCTCGCTGGAATCGACTATGATTGGTGAAAAGGTGGCAATGCCCGTGGCGCTGGCGCCGACCGGCCTGACCGGCATGCAGCACGCCGATGGCGAGATGCTGGCGGCGCAGGCGGCGGAGGAATTCGGCGTGCCGTTCACCCTGTCGACGATGAGCATCTGCTCGATCGAGGATGTCGCCTCCGTCACCAAGAAGCCGTTCTGGTTCCAGCTTTATGTGCTGCGCGACAAGGATTTCGTGATCAATCTGATCGACCGGGCAAAGGCGGCGAAATGCTCGGCGCTGGTGCTGACGCTCGATCTGCAGATTCTCGGCCAGCGCCACAAGGATGTCCGCAACGGCTTGTCGGCGCCGCCCAAGATGACACTAGCCAACATTGCCAACATCGCCATGCGCCCACGCTGGTTGATGGGCATTGCCGGCACGAAGCGCCGCACCTTCCGCAACATTGTCGGTCATGCCAAGGGTGTCGGCGACGTCTCATCTCTGGGTTCATGGACGAACGAGCAGTTCGATCCGCATCTGTCGTGGAAGGATGTCGCCTGGATCAAGGAGCGCTGGGGCGGCAAGCTGATCCTGAAAGGCATTCTCGACAAGGAGGACGCGCTGATGGCGGCCAAGACCGGCGCCGACGCGATCGTCGTTTCCAACCATGGCGGGCGCCAGCTCGACGGCGCATCGTCGTCGATCATGGCACTGGAGGAGATTGCCGATGCAGTCGGCGACAGGATCGAGGTGCATATGGATGGCGGCATCCGTTCGGGACAGGACGTTCTGAAGGCGCTCTGCCTCGGCGCCAAGGGCACCTATATCGGCCGGCCATTTCTTTACGGGCTGGGTGCACTTGGCAAGGAAGGAGTTACCAAGGCATTGGAAATCATCCGCAAGGAGATGGACATCACGCTGGCGCTGTGCGGAAAGCGTCTGGTCACCGACATGGGCAAGGACCAGCTCCGGCGCTAGAGTTCCGTGACAGCCAGACCACGGAGACGACAAGACGTTGACGGAGCCCGGCATCCATTTTCTCGACGCGCATGGGCCGGACGGCATGCGTCTTTATGCGATTGGCGACGTCCACGGCCGGCTCGACCTGCTGGCCGCCATGCATCAGCGCATCAAGGCCGAGATCGAGCAGGAGGCGCCTGCCGACTGGCGCATCATCCATCTTGGCGACTATGTCGACCGCGGGCCGGACTCAAAGGGCGTCATCGACTTCCTGATCGAAGCGCGACAGCGCGACCCGCGTCACCTGACGCTGGCCGGCAACCACGACATCGGCTTTCTCGATTTTCTCAAGACCCCCGACCCGGAGGGGCTTTTCATCCGGTTTGGCGGCATCCAGACGGCGCAGTCCTATGGCGTGGCGATCAGTGAAGGCACCAACGCGTGGTTCGGCAAGGCCGAGTCCGCCGTGCGCAAAGGACATCAGGCACTGGTCGAGGCCGTGCCGCAAAGCCACATCGACTTCCTGCGGTCGCTGCCGTTTTCGGTGACGCTGGGCGACTTTTTCTTCTGCCATGCCGGCATCCGGCCAGGCATCGCGCTGGAAAGGCAAAACCCGCAGGATCTGGTCTGGATCCGCGACATCTTCCACAACCATCCCGGCCTCTATCCGAAGATCGTGGTGCACGGCCACACGCCGGTGCCGGAGG
This sequence comes from Mesorhizobium sp. Root695, assembly GCF_001428185.1. NCBI lineage: Bacteria > Pseudomonadati > Pseudomonadota > Alphaproteobacteria > Hyphomicrobiales > Phyllobacteriaceae > Mesorhizobium > Mesorhizobium sp. Root695. The sequence goes on from NZ_LMHO01000046.1 coordinate 5,969, forward strand.
CAGAGGTGATGGCCAACCGCGTCAATGTCGACACGCTCGCCTGGCAATCAGGCATGCTGACCGCGCTTGTCGTCGACGGCGCGGACAAACGCATCCTGACAATGACGATCAAGAAACCTGCGACGATCAAGAAGCCCGGGACTATAAAAGAGGCTTGAGCGCGGCGTGTCCGAGGACCAAAGACGCTCGGGCTTGTGGCGCAGCCCCGGCTTTAGCGAAGCGAGGCGGTGACGCCGTAGCCGTCGACGGCGTTGTGGTTGTTGGCTGCGTCGGCGGCATAAATGCCGAGGCCGCACAGCACGATCGCGGATACCATGGCAAAGGACAGAAGCGCTGCTTTCACGGACGTCATCTCTTGTTGAGCTTTCTGCATCTGTGCACGAGGCGGTTACCAATGCGTTGAAACGGAGAATTCGCTTCAAAGTTTCGACGATTTCGCGCTTCTAGGCATATTCTGTATCAACGGTGTGTCGCGCGGGTCACACAAAAGGTTCATCGCGGTTGCACAAGAGATGCAGAGCGCGCGCCTTCTACGCCGGCGGGCGGACACAAGCCAACGATGAAAAGTGTTTTCCCCGGCGGTTTTACCGCCGCGTGCTAATTATGTCACGCGGCAGGGCACTGGGGGATGGATGCTCAGATCGTCGCTACCCAGGCACGGGCGATAGCGAGGCCCGCGGCATCCGCGTCAGGCCCGTTGCGGGCCATTTCGCCATCGAGCTTGCCGGCCCAGTCAGGATGGCGCGCGGCAATGGTCGGGGCAAAGGACGTGCTCCAATCCTCGACCATCGGCCGGTCGGCCTCGAAATGGAACTGGAAACCGTAGACGGCGCGGCCGACGCGGAACGCCTGGTTCTCGGCGATATCGTTGCCGGCGAGCCGCACGGCGTTCTCGGGCAAAACGAATGTGTCGTCGTGCCACTGGAAGATCGGAAATTTCTCCGGCAGTGCGCCCAGTACCGGATCGGCCTTGGCGTCCGGCGTCAGCGACACGCCGTGCCAGCCGAATTCATTGGCGCCGCCAATGCGGTTCTCGCCACCGAAGGCACGGGCGACAAGCTGGCTGCCGAGGCAGATGCCGAGCACGGCGCGGTCCTTGCCGGCGAAATCGCGGGTCAGTTCGAGCAGCGCCGGGAAATAGGGGTACTCATCGTCGGCCAGCGCATTCTGGCCACCGCCGAGCACCACCATGGCATCATGCCCGGTCGCGTCATCCGGTAGGGGATCGCCCTTGTAAGGGAGACGCAGATCGAGATCGGCACCCGCCTCTGCAAGTGCTGCACCGACCTGACCAAGGCCGGTATTGTCGTAGTTCTGGACCACCAGCACCCGCATGAAAAACCCTGCTGACATGAAAATGATGCGACGAGCGATATCATGCCATCCGCATTGCAGCCAAGATGCGCGTTCGGAGAGAAAGCTATGCCACTGCAAAACCGGGTCGATCCGTTCGGCGCCCTCCACGCTGTGCCCGAGCGCGGCCTGTTCACCGGCAATCGCGGCATCATCCACGATCCCAAGACGAAGACGTTGCTGAAAAAGCGCTGGGCGCTTCAGGCGTGGATCATCTGCGTCTGCCAATTCCGCAATGTGCGGCGCGAACCGATGGGCCGCAACCGGAAGGGCGGTAAGGCCGGCTGGACCGAGCTGTTCTTCCTCGACGAAGTGACGGCATTGGCGGCCGGGCATCGCCCCTGCTTCTTTTGCCAGCGCGAACGGGCCAGGGATTTCGTCGGCCGCTTCGGCGAAGCCTTCGGCGTTGCCGAGCCGCGCGCGCCGATGGTCGACAAGCGGCTGCACAAGGAGCGGCTGGCTTCGGGCGCCAAGCCGCCGATGGTGGCATTTGAAGAGCTTTCCGGCTTGCCGGACGGCGCGATGGTTGCGGATGGCGGCAGCGCTTATGCCTTGCGCGGCGGCAGAGCATTGCGCTGGTCCTTTGCTGGATATGGGCAACCCCACGATTTCGGCCTGCTCGAAGGCAAGACGCTATCGCTGCTGACGCCGACCACGACGCTCGCGGTGTTGCGGCATGGCTTTCGGCCAGTGTGGCATCCGACCGCCGAGGCTTGACGCCGGCGGCCGGCTCGCTCATTCCTCGGCGATGCGCGCCAATTACAAGATGCAACGTCTGTTCGTGCCCGACGATCTGCGGCCAGACATCGAGTTCGACGCCGGCCAACAGCAGAGTCACTATCTCCTGCATGTGCTGCGGCTTGCCGAAGGCGCCGAAATCCTGGTGTTCAATGGCCGCGACGGCGAGTGGTCGGCGGCCATCTCGGCGAAAACAAAAAGGGCGGTGCGGCTGAAGGTGTCGACGCAGCAACGGCCGCAGCCGCTGCCACCCGATCTCGTCTACTGCTTTGCACCGCTGAAGCAGGGCCGGCTCGACTATCTCGTGCAGAAGGCGGTGGAGATGGGCGCGGGCGTCCTGCAGCCTGTCATCACCCAGCACACGCAAGTGGCCAAGCTGTCGATCGATCGCCTGCGCGCCAATGTCGTCGAAGCCGCCGAACAATGCGGCATCCTTGCGGTGCCGGAGGTGCGCGAAGCGGAAAAAATCGACCGTCTGCTGACCGGCTGGGACAAGGAGCGGCGGCTGATCTTCTGCGACGAGGACGCCTCGACCAACAATCCGCTGACCGCGCTGCAGGCGGTCAAGGAAAAGAAACTTGGGCTGCTGGTCGGGCCGGAGGGCGGCTTTTCCGACGACGAGCGCAAGATGCTGCGCGCCTTGCCCTTCGTCACCGCCATTCCGCTCGGCCCGCGTATCCTGCGCGCCGATACGGCGGCGGTAGCCGCGCTCGCGGTGATGCAGGCGACAGTCGGAGACTGGTAAGGCCTCGCCCCTTGCAAGGAATGGGCAGCGCTGCCACGTTCAATTCCTCTTGACCTCTGGCTCAGGATTTTTCGCTTGATCGGCTGCTGACATTTCGTCCATTTACCGCCGGCGGTCGTCCGGCCGCTCTACAGTGCCGCGCGTCCTTTCGGACGCGCAAAGGACGCTGTAGCACTTTGACTGGCCCATGATCCTTTCCGAAAATCGAAAGTCGATTTTCGGGGTCATGTGCGGAGGGCTCAATCATGGCGCGTGATACAACCGATTTTCGGCCGATCGAAGACTTCGACGAACTCGTCGAGCACCTGGCCGAGGGCAACAAACCGCGCGACAAGTGGCGCATCGGCACCGAGCACGAGAAATTCCCCTTCTACGTCGACGGCAATGCGCCTGTGCCCTATGGCGGCGAGCGCGGCATCCGCGCCATCCTCGAAGGCATGCAGTCAAAGCTCGGCTGGGATCCCATCGTCGACGATGGCCGCATCATCGGCCTGGTCGAACCGACCGGCCAGGGAGCGATTTCGCTGGAACCCGGCGGCCAGTTCGAGCTTTCCGGCGCACCGCTGGAGACGATCCATCAGACCTGCCGCGAGGGCAATGCGCATCTGGCGCAGGTGCGCGAGATCGCCGAACCGATGGGCATCCGCTTTCTTGGCCTCGGCGGCAGCCCGAAATGGTCGCTGGCCGAGACGCCGAAAATGCCGAAATCGCGCTACGAGATCATGACGCGCTACATGCCCAAGGTCGGCACCAAGGGTCTCGACATGATGTACCGCACCTGCACGATCCAGGTGAATCTCGACTTCGAGAGCGAGGCCGACATGCGCCGCAAGATGCAGGTGTCGCTGAAGCTGCAGCCGCTGTCGACGGCATTGTTCGCCAATTCGCCTTTCACCGAAAGCCACCCGAACGGCTTGCAGAGCTGGCGCGGCGACATCTGGCGCGACACCGACAACCAGCGCTCGGGCCTGCTCGAATTCTGCTTCTCGCCCGATTTCGGTTTCGCCGACTATGTCGAATGGGCGCTCGACGTGCCGATGTATTTCGTCATCCGCGACGGCCACTATCACGACATGACGCACATCACCTTCCGCCAGTTCATGGCCGGGGCCGCGCGCAATGAAGTGCCCGACGGGCTGCCTACAATGGGCGACTGGGCGAACCATCTGTCGACGTTGTTCCCGGATGTGCGGTTGAAGCGCTTCCTCGAGATGCGCGGCGCCGACGGCGGGCCATGGCGGCGCATCTGCGCGCTGCCAGCCTTCTGGGTCGGGTTGCTCTATGATGAGGCCGCACTCAATGCCGCCGAGGCGCTGACCTCGAGCTGGACGTATGAAGAAACGCTGGCGATGCGCAACGCCGTGCCGGAACAAGGCATTTCCGCGCCGTTCCGCAACACCACGCTGCGCGAGATCGCGCGCGACGTGATGGTCATTTCGCGCATGGGGCTGAAGAACCGCGGCCGCAAGAACCGCGACGGCTACGACGAGACCTCGTTCCTCAACACTTTGGACGAAGTCGTCGCGCGCGGCACAACCAGCGCCGAGGAGATGCTGTCCGCCTATCACACGCGCTGGGGTGGCTCGATCGAGCCGGTTTTCATGGAATACGCCTATTGACCCTCGGATTTGACGCAACCGATTGATCGGCAAAAGTCGCTTCAATCGGAAGTGGAAACAAACTAGGCTTCTTCGGCGAGGATTTCCGGAGGAGACGCCGATGCCTACCTTGTTCGACATGCTGACGCAGGCCCAGAACGGCAACGGCATGCAGGCCCTTGCCCAACAATATGGACTATCGATGCAGCAGACGCAGGCGGCGGTTGCCGCGCTGCTGCCTGCCTTTTCACAAGGGCTGCAACGCAACACTGCCGATCCCTACGGGCTCGGCGCCTTCATGACCGCGATGGCCAGCGGCCAGCACGCCAAGTATTTCGAGGACGCAAGCCGGGCCTTCTCGCCGCAAGGCGTCGATGAGGGCAACGGCATTCTCGGACATTTGTTCGGCTCGAAGGATCTGTCGCGCGCGGTGGCCAGCCAGGCGGCGCAAGCGAGCGGCGTCAATCAGCAGATCCTGCAGCAGATGCTGCCGGCGATCGCCTCGATGGTCATGGGCGGGCTGTTCAAGCAGACGACAAATCAGATGCAGGCCGCTGGCGGTTTCGGCGGCGGCGGCAACAATCCGCTCGGTGAGATCATCGAGCAGATGATGCGGCAAGGAGGCGGCATTCAGGCCCCTGCGCCGCAGCAACGCCAGGCGCCCCAGCCCCAGAACCCGATGGACAACCCGCTCGGCAAGGTTTTGCAGGACATGTTCGGCGGCGGGACGCCACAGCCGCAAAGCCAGCCGCAGCCGGCACCCAATCCCTATGGCGACAACCCGCTCGGCAAGGTGCTGCAGGACATGTTCGGCGGTGGCGCGCCTCAGCCGCAGCCGCAAGGCCGAGCACAACCGCAACCTCAGCAGACACAAAGCCCCTATGGCGACAATCCGCTGGGAAAAATCTTCGAGGAGATGCTGCGGCAAGGCGGCGGTGGCGGCTTCGGCATCCCGGGCGGCCAGCCGGCGCCGCAACAGCCTCAGGCACCACAGCAACGGCAGGCGCCGCAGCCACAGACCAATCCGAGCGGCAGGCCGAAAAACCCCTTTGACGACCTGTTCGGCAAGATGTTCGAGACCGGCGCCCAGCAGCGTGACGACTACCAGAAGGGCGTGGAAACGATCTTCGACCAGTTCAAGCGGGATATGGACCGGCGGTAGGCGACATCAAGCGCCATCCCCGGCCAAGAAAAGAAAAGCCCGGTCCTGGGAGGACCGGGCAGAGTGCAGGCGGGCCGGCGGGGATCCGGCAGGGAGTGGGGCCTGCATACTTTTCAGTCGCGTCGAACCTCGAAAAGGTTCACGGCAACCCAAACGACAAGCGACAGATCAGGCCACCTTGCGGGCGATGTCCTCGATCGTCTCGACGCGATCGCTGGCGATTTCGCGCAACATCGCCGTCGGGTCGCGGCCAAACGGCACGTCGATGGCGACATGCAGGTCGGCGCGCGTCAGGCCGATATCGGCGAGCTCGGCATCCGACATCTCGCCAAGGCGGTAGAAGGCGCGGCGGTTTTTCCAGGCGCGGTAGATGTTGGAGACGGCGTTTGCCACGCGCGTCGCAACGGCCGGACGCGAGGTGATGCGCGAGGTCTCGGTGGCGAAATCAAACGTGGTCATTGTCGGTCTCCTTCAGACTGCCGCATGACCCCGAACCGGAGGTTCGGAAAAGGATCATGCGCAAATCAAAGTTGCTACAGCGTCCTTTGCGCGTCCAAAGGACGCGCGGCGCTGTAGGGCGGGCGAGACCAGGCAATCGGCGCTGGCAACAGCGGCGGTTCCAGTCCCAATTCACATGCTTTCGTGTGGACAATGCGAATTTGCCATGATGCGATTGATTAATCCAACGAATGTTTCTAATCTTTAGCATCAACACTAGTGATGGATTGGACCGATGAAAGCGCCGCTCGATCTCGATCAGTTGCAGACCTTCATCTCGATTGCCGATACCGGCAGCTTCACACGGGCGGCCGAAGAGGTGCACCGGACCCAGTCGGCAGTGTCGATGCAGATGCGCCGGCTGGAAGAGCGGATCGGCAAGCCGCTGTTCGAAAAGGACGGGCGTACCAACAGACTGACCGAGGAAGGCGACAAGCTGCTGTCCTACGCGCGGCGACTGCTCTACCTCAACCGCGAAACGCTGGCTGCTTTCGACGACCGGCGGCTCGAAGGCACGATCCGCATCGGCACGCCCGACGACTATGCCGACCGTTTCCTGCCGGAGATCATGGCGCGGTTCACGCGCTCCAATCCGCGCGTCGAACTGACCGTCATCTGCGAGCCGACGCCGGGGCTGGTCGAGCATATCAAGCGCGGCAATCTCGACCTCGCGCTGGTGACGCACAACGACGTACGCGGCCAGTCGGAGGTGGTGCGGCGCGAGCCGCTGCTGTGGGTCACCTCGGCCAACCACGCGACACACGAGCAGGAAACACTGCCCATGGCCTTTGGCCGGCCGAACTGCATCTGGCGGCGCGCCGCCGTCGATGTGCTCGACCAGCAGAACCGCGACTATCGCATCCTGTTTACCAGCTTCTCGGCAACCGTCATCACCGCCGCCGTGCTTTCTGGCCTGGCGATCTCGGTGCTGCCGGAATGCGCGCTGCGGCCCGGCATGCGGGTGCTGGGTGAAGCCGACGGCTTCGGCGCCCTGCCCGACTGCCGCATCGGCATCATGCGCGGCCAGACGTCGCGGCCGGAGATCGTCGATGCGCTCGCCCGCCATATATCGGAAAGCCTGGACAATATTTCGGTGCCGATCAGCGAGGACACCGGGACATTCGACTTCGCAGCCCTCGCCTTCACCAAGCTGCGGCGAACCAAGCCGAACCAGATCCTGCCCGGCTGGTAGGCAGGGTCAGATATGCGGGTTATGAACGCCTGGCCCGACACGGCCACCTTGACGCGGGCGCCCAACCATCCCCCAATCGGCCGATGAGCGACGCAGCATCCGAATCACGCACCAACGCCGCCGAATACACGGTGAGCGAGATTTCCGGCGCACTGAAGCGCACGGTCGAGGACGTCTTCGGCAATGTGCGGGTGCGCGGCGAAATATCAGGCTATCGCGGGCCGCATTCCTCCGGTCATGCCTATTTCGCGCTGAAGGACGACCGCGCGCGGCTCGACGCTGTAGTGTGGAAAGGCACGATGAGCCGGCTGAAGTTCCGCCCCGAGGAGGGGATGGAAGTGATCGCCACCGGCAAGCTCACCACCTATCCCGGCAAGTCCAACTATCAGATCGTCATCGACAATCTGGAGCCGGCAGGCGCCGGCGCGCTGATGGCGTTGCTGGAAGAGCGCAGGCGGCGGCTGCAGGCTGAGGGCCTGTTCGACGCCGGCCGCAAGCGATTGCTGCCGTTCATGCCGCGCGTCATCGGCGTCGTCACCTCGCCGACGGGGTCCGTCATCCGCGACATCATCCACCGCATCAAGGACCGGTTTCCGCTGCATATACTGGTCTGGCCGGTGCGTGTGCAGGGCGAGACGTCAGGCGCGGAAGTGGCTGGCGCGGTCAACGGCTTCAATGCGCTGGCATGGGATGGCGCCATCCAGCGCCCCGATCTGCTGATCGTGGCGCGCGGTGGCGGCAGCCTCGAAGACCTCTGGGGCTTCAACGACGAGGCCCTCGCCCGCGCCGTCGCCGCCTCCGGCATTCCGGTGATCTCGGCTGTCGGCCACGAGACGGACTGGACGCTGATCGACCTCGTCGCGGATGTGCGGGCGCCGACACCGACGGGTGCGGCCGAAATTGCCGTGCCGGTGAAGGCCGACCTCGAAGCGATGCTTGCCAGTCTCGGCGCGCGGCTCAAGGCGGCGGTCCTGCGCAATTTCGAGCGCAAGCGGCAGGCTGCCCGTGCGGCTGCCCGCGCACTGCCCTCGCCCGATCAATTGCTGGCACTGCCGCGCCGACGCCTCGATGAGGCGACATCCAGGCTCGGTCGGGCGCTGTCCGTCAGTGTCGACCGCAAGCGGGCGCGGCTGCAAGGCCAAAGGCTGACGCCGGCCACGCTGTCGCGGCGCATCAATGAAGCGCGCACGCTGACCGGCCGCGACCTCGCGCGAGCGCAGGCGGCGTTTTTTGCCATAGTGCGCGAACGACGCGCGCGATTCTCCCGCACCGCGACGCGGCTGTCACCGGCACCGATCGTACGGCGCCAGAAACTGCTGGGGGACACGCTGGCGGCGCTGGCGCGGCGGCAGGATCGGGTGATCTCGGTGCGGTTGGAGCGCCTGCGCGGACAATTGAACCAGGCCGACAGACTGCTTGCCACCCTGTCGCACAAGGCCGTTCTGACACGCGGCTTTGCCCTGGTGAAGGATGCCGACGGGATGGTAATCAAGCAGGCGGCCGATGTGGCATCGGGCATGGTGCTTTCGCTGGAATTCGCCGATGGCACCGCCGATGCGGTAGCAACCAGCGGTGCGGCGAGGCCAAAGCCGGTTGCCAAGCCAGCAGCCAAGGCCAAAGAGCCAGGCAATCAGGGATCCCTGTTCTGACACCATGACCGACAATCCGAACCATCTGGCAACGCCCTTAGGCAAACCGCGCGCGCGAAGTTTTGGCATCGGCTTCGACGGGAGCCCCGGGTCGTTCAACGCGATCACCGATGTGCCCGGGGTTGCGGTCGGTTATGCGACGCTGATTTCCGGCGATGGCGCGCTCGTCGTCGGCCAGGGTCCGGTGCGCACCGGCGTGACCGCTATCCTGCCCAGGCGGCGCGCCGATCTTGCCACGCCGGTCTTCGCCGGCATCTTCAGCCAGAACGGCAATGGTGAACTGACCGGCTCGCACATCGTCGAGGAAACCGGCGCTTTCAACTTCCCCATCACCATCACCAACACGCATTCCTGCGGTGTCTCCCGCGACGGCACGCTGCGCTGGATGCAGAGCGTGCTGCCGGTGGCACTCGACAGCGGCTGGGGGCTGCCGGTGGCGGCGGAGACCTATGACGGCTTCCTCAACGACATCAACGGCCACCATTTGACGTCAGAGCATGTCGCCCAGGCCCTTGACCGTGCTGCCAGCGGACCGATCGAGGAAGGCAGCGTCGGCGGCGGCACCGGCATGATCACCTTCGGCTTCAAGGCCGGGTCCGGCACCGCATCGCGCATCGTTGAATGGCACGGCCGCACTTACACGGTCGGTGCCTTCGTGCAGTCGAATTTCGGCAAGCGGCACAATTTTACCGTCCGCGGTATGCGCGCCGGGCCGGAACTCGTCGAACCGGCGGTCCGCGAAGGCACGCCGCGCGCTGAAAAGGGTTCGATCATCGCCGTCATCGCCACCGATGCCCCGTTCCTGCCGCATCAGATGAAGCGACTGGCCCGCCGGGTGCCGCTTGGCGTCGCCATGACCGGCGGTTTTGGCTACCACAGTTCAGGCGACATTTTTATCGCCTTCTCGACCGCCAATGCGAGCGCGGCGCTTTCGCCATCCGGCCGCATCGCCAGCGCCGATTTTATTCCGGACACTGACATCGATCCGTTTTTCGATGCGGTGATCCAGACCGTGGAGGAAGCGATCCTCAACGCATTGGTCACCAATGACGACATGACCGGGCGCGACGGAAACTTCGTGCCGGCGCTGCCGAAGGCGTGGCTGAAAGAAAAATTTGGCTGAAAGCCATCGCTGAAACGAAAAACGCGGGCCAAGCAAGCCCGCGTGTTTCGGATGGAGTCGCTTTTATGCGGTCATTCCGCGGCTTTGCTGGATGCCTGCTGCTGCTCGTCGGCCTCGGCCGCTTCCTCGAGCCGAGAGGCGATAAGTTCCTTGATATCGCCGACTTCTTCCTGGATGTCCTCCAGCGGGATGCCGACCTCCGCCGCCTTGGCAGCGCATTCCTTGGCCAAAGTCTCAGCCTGCTTGTCGATCCTGGCCTGGGATGACTGGCAATGGACCTTTTCGCCAATCCATCCCCGCAAAAACTCGATCGCGTGTTCACTCATACTGCTGTTCCCTGGCGGCAAAGCCGGTTGGTAATCACAAACGTCGACATCCCACAAAGGATGCATGCCCCCATTCGAGCCGAGTCGCGGTCAGCCGGCAAGCCGATGCCGTCCAAGGTCCACAGAGCCATAGGAAATCGAGGGGTCAAGAGCATTTTCTGATTCTGGGGGGTCGGTACCGTTGGCTGGGCCACGCCCAGCTCTGCGCCACTGTTTCTACTTGCTTTTTCCGGTTTCCGAGCCGATTTTCGTCACAATAGATGGCGCAACACACAACAAATTTACAGTTGCTTCGCGGCGCAAACCCTCAGGCGCGCGGGTCGAAGCCGCCGGTATATAGTGTCATCCTCATGCGATGTCGACTCCGCTCGCTATCCTGCTTCTTTCCGCCGCGCCGGAAGCTCCGCGCAGGGCGCAGAGCAAGTGATGATGGAGTTGACCGTGCGGAGCACGGCCTTGGCGGAACCGCTCAGGCGTGCACCGCCACTACCGCCGCGCAGTCCCCGGCCTTGACCAGGCCGGGGAAATGCCGCGCCGCCAGTATGCCCGACATTTTTGCCCGGACCTCCTGTGGAGCGACGCCGGTGCGGCCGGTGGAATGAATGCGGGCCAGCACCGCGCCTTCTTCGACGGGCTCACTGAGATCGACCATGGTTTCGATCATACCGTCATCCTCGGCGAACGAGAAACAATCGCCGGACGGCATGTCGAGCCACTGGGTTCGAGTCTTCTCGACTGCACCATCGACAATGCCGGCATGACGCAGCACATTGAGAATCCCGCGACGCGCGATCCGCACGGTTTGCGCGCGCGACGTGCCGCCGCCGCCAAGCTCGGTGCTGACGAAGACCTTGCCCATCTCTTCGGCAGCGGTGTCGTACATGCCGACGGCGTCGATCTCGATCATGCGCATCGAGAACGGCGCGGCGAAGGCCGCCACCGCGTCGAAGGCTTTCCGTTCCAGCGCCTTGTCGGGCAGCGTGTGCGCGGCGCAGAACGGCACGAAGTCCAGCGTCCTGCCGCCGGAATGGAAGTCGAACACGATGTCCGCGCGGGGAAGTAGCTCACGCTGGAAATAATCGGCGATCTTTTCGGTCACCGTTCCGTCCGGCCGACCGGGAAAGCTGCGGTTCATGTTGCCCTTGTCGATCGGCGAGGTGCGTGTGCCGGCGCGGAAGGCCGGATAGTTCATCGCCGGCACGATGATGACCGTGCCGCCGACATCTTTCGGGTCGAGCGTGCGGGCAAGATCGTAGAGCGCCAGCGGCCCCTCATATTCGTCGCCATGGTTGCCGCCGGAAAGCAGCGCCGTCGACCCCTTGCCGTTGCGGATGACACAGACCGGGATCATCACAGAGCCCCACGCCGAGTCGTCACGGCTGTAGGGCAGACGCAGGAAGCCGTGCTGGACGCCATCCTTGTCGAAATCGACGGTCGGTGCGATTGGCGATGGGCGGAGGCTAGACATCGGGCTCAATTCTTCACCACCAGTTTGCGCGGCACATTGGCCAGGCACTCTACAGCGGTTTCGGTGATCAGGATGGACTCGGTGATTTCCAGTCCCATCGTCTCCAGCCACAGGCCGGTCATGAAATGGAAGGTCATGCCGGGCCTGAGCTCGGTGCGGTCGCCGGGGCGCAGGCTCATCGTGCGCTCGCCCCAGTCCGGCGGATAGGAAAGACCGATCGAGTAACCGGTGCGGTTGTCCTTGACGATGCCGTATTTCTTCAGCACGGCGAAGAAAGCGTTGGCGATGTCCTCGCAGGCGTTACCGGGTTTCGCCGCGGCCAGGCCCGCTTCCATGCCTTCCAGCGTCGCCTTCTCGGCATCGAGGAACTCCGGCGTCGGCTTGCCTAGGAAGACCGTCCGAGACAGCGGGCAGTGGTAGCGGTTATAGCAGCCGGCGATCTCGAAGAAGGTGCCCTCGCCGCGCTGCATCGGTCTGTCGTCCCAGGTGAGATGCGGCGCCGAAGCGTCGGCGCCCGACGGCAGCAGCGGCACAATCGCCGGATAGTCGCCGCCAATGCCGTCGACGCCGCGCGTGCCGGCATCATAGATTTCGGCGACGAGATCGCATTTGCGCATACCGACTTCGATCTTGTCGACGATGCGCTGGTGCATGGCTTCGACGATGCGGGCGGCCTTGCGCATATAGTCGATCTCGGTAGGGCTCTTGACCGCGCGCTGCCAGTTGACCAGCGCGGTGGCGTCGACGAAGCGGGCATTGGGCAGATGCTTCTGCAGCGATGCGAAGGCGGCGGCCGAGAACCAGTAATTGTCCATCTCGACGCCGATGGTCAGCTTGCCCCAGCCGCGATCGGCAAGCACGCTGGACAGAAAGTCCATCGGGTGGCGCTCGGTCGACTGCACATAGTGGTCGGCATAGCCGACGATGTTATCGTGTGCGAGATAGGCGGTGCGCTTGGCGCCGTTGGCGTCCTGGCCGCGCCCGTACCAGACCGGTTCGCCAGATGGCGGCACGATGACGGCCTGATGCACATAGAACGACCAGCCGTCATAGCCGGTCAGCCAGGCCATGTTGGAAGGATCGCTGACAACAAGAAGGTCGACCCCCTTCGCTTCCATGGATTTGCGCGTTTTGGCGAGGCGTTCCGCAAATTCGCCGCGCGAGAATTTCAGGTTCGGTTGCATTGTTCTTGGTCCTCGTTTGTTGGGCCTCGCGGCCGGTATCAGCTTTCGAAAATGGTTCCCGCCTTCACCGCCCGCGCGCGGTCTCGAGCGAGCGTGGCAATCGCCGTGTCCTGGACGCCGGTGCCGGTGAGATCGGCGATGGTAATGTCGCTGGCCGAGCGCCGGCCATGTCTTGCGCCGGCGATGATCTGGCCGAGTTCGGTCACATCCGCATCTCCAGCCATCACACCGGCGGCGATGGCATGGTGCAGTTCGCCCAGGCGCCGCGTCTGGCGGGCGCTGTCGGCGACATAGAGATCGGCCATGCGCAGGATTGCCGGTGCGATCTCGTTCTTGTGCTCGGCGTCGGAGCCCATCGCGGTGATGTGCTGACCTGCGGAAACAAACCCCGCCTTGATCAGCGGCTCGGTCGCCGGCGTGGTGGTGACGATGATGTCGGCGCCGGCAACCGTGTTTGCGGCATCGGATTGGGCGCGCACGACGATGCCGAGCTTTTCACGCAAGGCGGCGGCGGTCACCTGCGCCTTGACCGCATCGCGCGCCCAGATACGCGCCTCGGTGATCGGCCGCACCAGCATGAGTGCTTCGAGCTGCAAGCCGGCCTGCACGCCAGCGCCGAAGATCGCAGCGACAGACGAGTCCTGCCGCGACAGATGTCTCGCCGCGACCGCACCTGCGGCGGCTGTGCGGACATCGGTAAGATAGCCATTGTCGAGCAGCAGCGCCTCGACCAGACCAGTTTTGGCCGACAGCAGCACCATCATGCCGTTGACGCTGGGCAGGCCGAGCTTCGGATTGTCGAAGAAGCCGGGGCTGATCTTGATGGCGAAGCCGTCGATGCCGGGCACATAGGCGGTCTTCACATCGACCTCGCCGCGATGCTCTGGAATGTCGAGCCGCAGGATCGGCGGCATCGCTACCGGCAGAGTTGCGAGCGCGCGGAACGCGTTCTCGACGCAGGCAACGGCATCTGGATCGAGCGTCACGATCGTGCGCAATTCTCTCTCGGTGAGGATCGTCATCCGGCTCATGCGGCACGCTCCTTAAGCGACGGCGCCTCGCAGCAGACGAGTGTGCGGTGCGCGTCCATATCGATGTTGCGGCCGGAAAGCAGAACAACCACTGGACCGCTCGCTTTGACCTTGCCGGCGAGCAGAGCGGCGATGCCGACCGCGCCGGCGCCCTCGACGATCTCACGCTCCCGCGCATAGGTGTGACGGATGCCGGCGGCGATCTCGTCTTCACTGAGCAGGACGACATCGTCGAGCAGGTTGCGGCACATGGCAAAGGTCAGCCGGTTGTCGAGGCCGATGCCGCCGCCGAGCGAATCCGCCAGCGTCGGCAATTCCTCCACCAGCACCGGGTGGCCGGCATCGAGGCTCGCCTTCATCGCCGCACCGCGCGCCATCGAGACGCCGATGACTTTTGTCCGAGGGCTGACGCCTTTAATGGCTGCGGCAACGCCGGAGGCGAGCCCGCCCCCAGAGAGCTGGACCAGAACGAGAGCAGCGTCCGGGACCTGCTCGATCATCTCAAGCCCGAGCGTGCCTTGCCCGGCGATGATGGCGGGATGGTCGAAGGGCGGCAGCGTGACCAGCCCCTCCTGCTTCACCAGCCGATCGACCTCCTGCTGGGCATCGTCCTGGCTGTTGCCGACAATGCGGATCTCCGCGCCAAGCCGGCGGATTTCTTCGAGCTTGTTTTCTGGCACCAGCCGCGACATGCAGATCACCGCGCGCATGCCTTCGAGCCTCGCCGCATGCGCCAGCGCCCGGCCATGATTGCCGGTCGAGGCCGCGACTACGCCGCGCGCTTTCTCCTCGGCACTCAACGAAGCCACGGCATTCGAGGCGCCGCGCAATTTGAAGCTGCCGGTGGTCTGCCGGTGCTCGAGCTTGAGATGAACCAGTGCGCCCAGCCTTTCGGAAAGGCTCTGGGATAGCGCGGTCGGCGTGCGCTCGACCTTGCCGGCAATGCGCTCTCGCGCGGCGCGAATGTGCTCAAGGGTGACATGTTTCATGATCATCAATCGCGCGGCAAGGGCAGCGTCATCAGACGGCCGAATTCGGGATGGGCCGTCTCGTCGCCGCAAAGCCGCAAACAATTCCAGGCGCTCGCCTGGTTGCTGGTGACCACGGGACGGTCGATCGCCTTTTCCATGCCGGTGACCGCGAGCGCACCGCGCAGCGCCGTGCAGGACACGAACAGCGCATCAGCACTTGCGTCGGTCACGTCACGCGCCAGTTCGACAAGCGATGCCGGTGAGATGCGCGCCATCTCGCGGTCGTCCTCGAAGCCGAGACAGGTGAAGCTGGCGATGTCGAAGCCGCGCGCCGCGAAATAGGCGGCCATCGGCCTGGATGTCTCGACGGTGTAGGGGGTGAGGATGCTGATCTTGCTTGCGCCCAGCGCACGCAGTCCGCGCACGCCCGCCATCGGCGGGGTAACGACTGAAACACCGGGCTTGGCGGCCTGGATCGCCGTCTCGATCTCGGCATCGCCGATCACCACCGACGCCGAAGTGCAGGAATAGCAGATGGCATCGAGTGGCTCGTCCGGAAGGATCAGGGCCGCGCCCGCCGTCAGCGCCGGCTGCATCTTGCGCAGGTTTTCCGGCGTCGTCGGGTTGGCGTAGGGAATGCGCGCGACATAGACGCCGATCCGCTCGCTCGCCACCATGCGGCGGAAATCCGGTTCGCTGGTGTGGTCGGTGGCCAGGATGATCAGGCCGACGCGCCGCTCCAGCGGGCGCGCGTCCAGCGCCGGCCGTTTCGGATAGACCTTGATCTCGGGCGAGGGTTTCATCGGCTACCTCTCGATCTTGCCGTAGCGACGTTCCAGCCAGCGCAACAGCACGACCGAAAACAGACTGATGACGAGGAAGAAGGCGCCGACCAGCGTGATCGGCTCGATATAGCGATAATAGGTGTTGGCGACGCTTTTGGCCTGGTTCATCAGCTCCAGCACGGTGATCGCCGACAGCAGCGGCGTTTCCTTGAACATGGCGATGAAATAATTGGCCAGGGCCGGGATCATCGGCGGAATGGCCTGCGGAATGATGATGTGGGTCCAGGTCTGTCTTGCGCTGAGATTGCAGGCCTTGGCGGCCTCCCATTGGCCGCGCGGCACATTGTCGATGCCGGCGCGGTAGACTTCCGCCGTGTACGTGCCGTAGTGCAGCCCGAGCCCGATGACACCGGCGACCAGCGGCGGCAACAGGATGCCGATGTCGGGCAGCACGTAGAAGATGAAATAGAGCTGCACCAGCAACGGCGTGCCGCGGATGAACTCGGCGAGAAAGCCGACTGTGCGCGACAACGCCTTGTTGGGCGAGCGGCGCGCCAGCGCGATGCCCAGCCCGACGATCGCCGCCAGCACCGAGCCGAGCAGTGTCGCCAGGATGGTGATCTTCACGCCCTGGATCAGCGTTGGCATGATTTCCCAGACGAAATTCCAATCCCATTCCATCAGGCACGCACCCCATCGAGGCCGCGTGCCATGCGGCGTTCCAAGGAGCGCACGCCCCACGAGATGAGCAGCGCAAGGATGAAATAGATGATCAGGATTGTGGTGAACGGCACCAAGGTGTTGCCGGTCTGCGCACGCACCACCTGCGCCTGGAAGGTCAGATCGGTGAGCGAGATCAGCGACACCACGGCGGTCGCCTTGAGCAGTTCGATGGCGTTGTTGCCGAAGGTCGGCAGCATCACCAGCAGCGCCTGCGGCAGTATGACGTGGCGCATGCCTTGCCAGCGGCCCAGATTGAGCGCGGTGCAGGCCTCGTATTGCTCGCGGCCGATCGACTGGATGGCGCCGCGCACCACTTCGGCGGCGTAGGCGCCTACATTGAGGCCGAGCGCCAGCACGCCGGCCTGCAACGGCGTCAGCGAAACGCCGATGAAGGGCAGCACGAAATAGGCCCAAAACAACTGCACGAAGATCGAGGTGCCGCGGAAGAATTCGATATAGGCGGTGGCCAGCGCGCGCAGCACGAAGAAGCGCGAGAGCCGCCCCATTCCGGCGAGAAAGGCCATGAACAGGGCAAGCACCGACCCCATCAGCGTCAGCTCGATGGTGACAAGCGCTCCCTGCAATATCAGGCCGAAATAGCCGGACCACTGGGTCATTGAGGTTCCACGTTGGGTTTAGCCGGCAGGCAGATGAGGGGCGGCACGAACCAACGAAAGCATGGCGCCGCCCCTCATCCGTCACTTCGTGACACCTTCTCCCCGTGACCGGGGAGAAGGGAAAAGCGCGCCTACTTCGCCGCGCAGAGCTTGTCGCGCGTCGTCGACATCGCGGCTGCCGCCGAGAAGCCGTAGGGCTCGATGATCTTGGCGAACTCGCCCGATGTCTTCAGCTTGGCCAGTTCGACGTCGAAGGCATCGCGCAGCGCCTCGTCGCCCTTCTTGAAGGCGGCGCCGTCGCAATAGACCGGCGCGCCCTGCACCGGCGCGATGACTTCGAGGTTTGGATCGGCGGCCTTCTTGACCAGATCATTGATCGACAGAACCGGCAGCGAATAGGCATCGATGCGACCGTCCTGCAGCATCTTCACGCCGCTCTGGCCGTCCGGCACGACAATGACACGCTCGCGCGGCACGCCGGCGTTGAGCGCCAGCTTCTCCTCCGTGCCGCCGCCGGGCGCACCGATCGTGGCGGTCGTGTCCTTGGCGACGTCCTCATAGCTCTTGAAGCCTTTCGGATTGCCCTTCTTCACCAGCATCGCCTCTGCGTCGCATAGCACCGGCTCGGAATAGACAACGGCGGCGCAGCGCTCCGGTTTCATGAACAGGCCGGCGGTGACGACATCGAAGCGGCCGGCCTGCAGGCCGGGGATCATGGCGCCATATTCAGAGATCGAGGCAACGATGTCGGCGACGCCGAGGCGCTTGAATATCTCGCGCGCCACATCGGGCGCGGCACCCGAAACCTTGCCGTCGGCGGCGACCGCCGTATAGGGCGGCTCGTTGGCGATGGCGACGCGGGCAAAGCCTTGTGCCTTGAGTTGCTCGAGTTTGCTGTCGTCAGCCGAACCTGCGCTCGAGGCGGCCAGCACCGCCGTCAGTGCAAGACCGGCAACGCCGGCCAGAATGCTAGGTTTGTTCATTGTTCCCAACTCCTTGTTTCTTGTCTTGCTTTTGTTACGGGCGGCCTCACCGCCCCTGACGGCGGCCTTGCCGCCTCGGCATTACGGTCAGACGCGATGTCCGGCCGCGATGATCTTCTTCAGGAAGCCTTGCGTACGCTCCTGCTTGGGATGACGGAAAATCTCGTCAGGTTTGCCTTCCTCGACGATTTTGCCACGATCGAAGAACAGCACCCGGTCGGCGAAGTCGTGGGCAAAACCCATCTCGTGGGTGACCAGAAGCATGGTCATGTCGGTCTCGGCGGCGAGCTTGCGCATGACGTTCATCACCTCCTCGACCAGTTCCGGATCGAGCGCCGATGTCACCTCGTCGAACAGCATGATCTTCGGCGATAGCGCGAGCGCCCGGGCGATCGCCACGCGTTGCTTCTGCCCACCAGACAGCTGTGCCGGCATATTTTTGGCCTTGTCGGCCATGCCGACCATCTCGAGCAGTTCCATCGCCCGTTTTTCGGCGGCGGCACGCGCCGTGCCCTTGGTCAACATCGGCGCCAGAGTCACATTGTCCATGACAGATTTGTGTGGAAACAGGTTGAACAGTTGGAAGACCATGCCGATCTTCTGTCGCATTCTTGTCAGGTGCCGCTCGTCGGCGGGCAGCAGCTGACCATTGCGCTCCATGTGGTAAAGCTGCTCGCCATCGATCTGGATATGACCGCCATCGATGCGCTCCAGCGTCATCAGGATGCGCAGGATCGTCGTCTTGCCCGAGCCCGATGGGCCGATCAGCGCCAGCTTCTCGCCAGGCATGACCTGCATCGACAAGCCGTCCAGCACTTTGAAAGTGCCGAAGCTTTTGGAAATGGCGTCGATCTTGATGATGGGCGTGGGCACTTCAGTTCCCCGTCCTGGAGAGGTCTATGCTCTAACGATGCGGAACGCGCCAAATCATGTCAATTGGGAAAATAATATCATGTCAATTATTCTGATTCCGCACAATTTCCGCGCAAACCGGGCCTAGATAGCGAGCAGCAGATGTTCCGGATCGCCGAGCAAAAGCTTGGTGACAACGCCGAGGCCGGCGCGCAGTTCCCCTTCGGTGGTCGAGCCCAACGAGATGCGCACCGCCGGATGCCAGGGCGCATCCGAGATGCGGAAGGATGTACCGGGTGCAATCGCCACGCCCTGCAGGCGAGCCTGGGCGACAAAGCTCTCCTCGGAGCGGTCGGCCGGCAGTTGCAGCCAGACATGCAGCCCGTCGCGCCGGGCGCGATAGTCCACACCCGCCAGTACTTGCGCCGCGATATCCTGCCGCCGCCGCAATGCCGCGCGTTGCCAGTGGACAAGCTCCATCGCCGTGCCGTCGGTCACCCATTTGGTGGCGATCTCGGCCACCAGCGGCGTCGCCATCCAGTTCGAGACCAGATGCCGGTTGGCGACGGCCGCGACATAACGGTCGGGCGCCGCGAGATAGCCGATGCGCAGGCCGGGCACCGTGATCTTGGTGAAGGAGGTGACGTAGAGCGTGCGCTCCGGCGCAAACGCGGCAACCGGCGGCGGCCGGTCTTCGACCAGGGGACCCAGCACATCGTTCTCGATGATGGCGATGTCGTGCTTGCGCGCCACAGCCGCGATCTGCTCCCGCCGCGCCGCATCCATCAGCGTCGCCGTTGGGTTGATCACCGAGGGCTGCACGAACACGGCGCGGATGTCGGAAAGCCGGCAGGCCTCGTCCAGTGCTTCCGGGATCAGGCCATTGCAGTCGATCGGCAGCCCCTCGAGGTTGAAGCCGAGATAGCGTGCAAGCGGCACCAGCGTGTGGTGGCCGATCGCCTCGGTGGCGACCGTCGAGCCGGGCGGCGCGACGCTCATCAGCGCCACCGTCATGCCGGCGGTGGCGCCGTTGGTCAGGCTGATGTTCTGCGCGGAGATGTCGAGCCCGCACAGTTTCAGCCATTCGACCGCCACCGCGCGATGGCGTGGAAACACCATGTTGGGGCGGAACGAAAGTGCTGAACTCGACGGAAGGTTCTCGGCCAGCCAGCCCAGCGCCTGCTTCAGCCGCTCCAGATGCATCGGCTCGCAGACCGGTTTCAGGATCGACAGATCGATGACTTCGCCGAGCCGCTCTGGCAGATAGGGTGGTTCCGGCTCGCGGCGCTGCGTCTGGACGAAGCTGCCACGACCGATCTCGCCAGAAATCAGGCCTCGCCGGATCAGCTCCTCATAGGCGCGGCCGACCGTTTGCACCGAAAGCTTGAGGTCGTCGGCCAGCCGGCGGTGGGTCGGCAGCCGTGCGCCATTGGCAAGACGCCCGTCATGGATGGCGCGCGCGAACTGGTCGGCCAGCGATTGATAGGCCGGCCGCCGGATGAGCGCGGGATCGGGTTGCCACAATGTCATGACTTATTAGAGATCGAAATCAGTGCAATTGACAATCGAAATAATGCGCCGTCATGGTGCGGTGGACGAAAAAGTGGACGCCGATGAACGCTGCGAGACTCGACCCGATCGACCTGAAAATCCTCGACGCCATCCAGCGCGACGGACGCATCACCAAGTTGGCGCTGGCAGAACAGGTCGGCCTGTCGCCGACCCCGTGCTGGATGCGGCTGCGCAAGCTGGAAAAGGCCGGCATCGTCGCGGGCTACCACGCCAGGATCGCCATGCGTGTCGTGGCACCCGTCGCCACCGTGCTGATGGAGGTGACGCTGGCCAACCACCGCCAGGCCGATTTCGAGCGCTTCGAGCGCGTCATTCGCGACATTCCCGAGATCGTCGCCTGCTGGTCGGTGGGAGGCGGCGTCGACTATGTGCTGAAGGTGATGACACGCGACATCGACGCCTATCAGCGGCTGGTCGACGGCTTGCTGGACCGCGAAATCGGCATCGACCGCTACTTCACCTACATCGTCATCAAGACGGTGAAGGACGAGATCGCGCTGCCCATAGCCGACCTGCTGCCGGCGTCGGCTTAAGGACCGGAGAGATCGTCTGCCGAGGCGACGCAATAGAGAGAGTCTCTCTACTCCGAGGCATCCAAACAGCCTCTCTGTCTGCATCGGGCGGATAATCTTCCCGCATCAGTCCGAACCGGGAGGCCTCGACCATGTCCGCGCATTTCGCCCGCTCGCATCGCCATGAAGCGCTCGACGGCCTCGCCGACCGCCGGCTGCTTCGCGAACTTGCCTATGTCGACGGCCACTGGACAGCGAGCGAGGCTGCCGAAAGTTTCGAGGTAACCGATCCGGCCACCGGCACGACTGTCGCTTTCGTCGCCGCGCTCGATGGCCGGCAGACGACAAAGGCGATCGATGCCGCCGCGCGCGCCTTTCCGGCCTGGCGGGCGCTGTTGCCGCAGGAGCGCTCGAAAACCTTAAGAAAATGGTTCGAGTTGATCGTCGGCGCCAAGGATGATCTGGCCCTGCTGATGACACTGGAACAGGGCAAGCCGCTGCAGGAATCGCAGGGCGAGATCGACTACGCCGCCTCCTTCGTCGAATGGTATGCCGAAGAAGCAAAACGCCTGAACGCAGAGAGCATCACCAGCCATCTGGCAGGCGCCGAAATGATGGTGCGGCGCGAGCCGCTCGGTGTCGTCGGTGTCGTCACGCCTTGGAATTTTCCGTCGGCGATGCTGACCCGCAAGGCAGCCGCCGCCCTTGCCGCCGGCTGCACCATCGTTGCGCATCCGTCCTCGGAAACACCGCTATCGGCGCTGGCGCTGGCCGAACTCGGCGAACGCGCCGGCCTGCCCGCTGGCGTCTTCAACATCATCACCGGCAAGGCTTCGACCATCGTCGGCCGGCTGTGCGAAGATCCGCGCGTTCGCGCCATGAGCTTTACCGGCTCGACCGAGATCGGCAGGCTGATCGCCGCGCAAAGTGCGCCGACAATGAAACGGCTGGTGATGGAGCTTGGCGGCCACGCGCCGCTGATCGTCTTTGCCGATGCCGATCTGGAGAGAGCCGTGAGCATCGCTATCGACGCCAAATTCGCCACATCGGGCCAGGACTGCCTCGCCGCCAACCGCATCTATGTCCAGCGTCCAATCTACGAGCGCTTCTGCGCCGCTTTCGCCCAGCGCATCGAGGCGTTGCGCAGCGGCAATGGCCTTGCCGGTGACACCGACATCGGGCCGCTGATGCATGAGCGCGCAGTGAAGAAGGTCGAGGAACAGGTCGCCGACGCGCTCGCCCTTGGCGCGCGCTGCCTCACCGGCGGCGGGCGGCACCAGGCTGGCCCCCTGTTCTACCAGCCGACGCTGCTGGCCGATGTCAGTGACGAAGCGCTGATCATGCGCGAGGAGACCTTTGGTCCGGTCGCCGCCGTAACGCCGTTCGACAGCGAGGACGAGGTGATCGCTCGCGCCAATGCCACCGAATATGGCCTCGTCGCCTATGTCGTGACCGAGAACGGCGCCCGCCAGCAACGTATGGGCCGTGCGCTCGACTACGGCATGGTCGCCATCAACCGCGTCAAGATCACAGGCGCGCCGATACCGTTTGGCGGCGTCAAGCAATCCGGCATCGGCCGCGAAGGCTCGCGCCATGGGCTCGAAGCCTTCACCGATCTCAAATATCTTTGCCTCGATGTAGCCTAAGCTGCGCCGAAATCGTCCCTTTGTCAGGAGTCAAAAAATGCTCGACCAGTCCAACGAACTCGCCGCCTGGGATCGCGATCATTTCTTCCATCCCTCGACCCATATGGGCACGCATGCGCGCGGTGAATCGCCGACCCGCATCATGGCCGGCGGTGAAGGCGTCACCGTCTGGGACAACAATGGCAAGAAGAGCCTCGATGCCTTCGCCGGCCTCTATTGCGTCAATGTCGGCTATGGCCGCCAGAAGATCGCCGATGCCATCGCCGCCCAGGCGAAGAACCTCGCCTACTACCATGCCTATGTAGGCCACGGCACCGAGGCCTCGATCACGCTGGCCAAGATGATCATCGACCGCGCGCCGAAGGGCATGTCCAGGGTCTATTTCGGCCTGTCGGGTTCGGATGCCAACGAAACCAACATCAAGCTGATCTGGTACTACAACAATGTGCTCGGACGGCCGGAGAAGAAGAAGATCATCTCGCGCTGGCGCGGCTATCACGGCTCGGGCGTGATGACGGGATCACTGACCGGGCTCGACCTGTTCCACAACGCCTTCGACCTGCCGCGCGCGCCGATCCTGCACACCGAGGCGCCCTATTACTTCCGCCGCGCCGACCGCTCGATGAGCGAGGAGCAGTTTTCGCAGCATTGCGCCGACAAGCTCGAGGAGATGATCCTGGCCGAAGGCCCGGAAACGGTCGCCGCCTTCATCGGCGAGCCGATCCTCGGCACCGGCGGCATCGTGCCGCCGCCGGCCGGCTATTGGGAGAAGATCCAGGCGGTGCTGAAGAAATATGACGTGCTGCTGGTCGCCGATGAAGTGGTGACGGGCTTCGGCCGGCTGGGCACCATGTTCGGCTCCGACCATTACGGCATCAAGCCGGACCTGATCACCATCGCCAAGGGCCTGACCTCGGCCTATGCGCCGCTGTCGGGCGTCATCGTCGCCGACAAGATGTGGCAGGTGCTGGTTGAGGGCTCCGACAAGCTCGGCTCGCTCGGCCATGGCTGGACCTATTCGGCGCATCCGATCTGCGTTGCTGCTGGCGTCGCCAATCTCGAACTAATCGACGAGATGGACCTAGTGACGAATGCCCGCGAGACCGGCGCCTATTTCCGCGCCGAGCTGGCCAAGGCGGTCGGCGATCACAGACACGTCGGTGATGTGCGCGGCGACGGCATGCTGGCGGCGGTCGAGTTCGTCGCCGACAAGGACGACCGGGTGTTCTTCGACGCTTCGCAGAAGATCGGACCACAGGTGGCGACGGCACTTGCCGCCAGCGGCGTCATCGGCCGCGCCATGCCGCAGGGAGACATCCTCGGCTTTGCCCCGCCGCTCTGCCTGACGCGCGAAGAAGCCGACACCGTGGTGGCCAAGACGGCGGACGCGGTGAAGAGCGTGTTTGCCAATCTCTGAAATCGACCTGTGAACGCCGTGACCGAAACCCTCCCCGCCACCATGGCCGCCGTGCTGCTCACCGGGCACGGCGGACCGGAAAAACTCGTCTACCGCAGCGATGTGAAAGTGCCCGCGCCTGCTCCTGATGAAGTGCTGGTCAAGGTCAGCGCTTGCGGCATGAACAACACCGATGTCTGGGTGCGCCAGGGCGCCTATGGAACGGAGGAGGATGCTGCCGCGGTGTCGACCTGGCGGCACCAGGGCAACACGCTTGTTTTCCCGCGCATCCAGGGCACCGACACAGTCGGCACCGTCGCCGCCGTCGGCGAAGGCGTTTCGCCTGACCGTATCGGCGAACGGGTGATGGTCGATTTCTCGATCTACAACCGCGACGACGATTCACTCGCCGACATCGACTATATGGGCCACGGCCGCGACGGCGGCTACGCCGAATACCAGGCCGTTCCGGCCGAGAACGCTCATGTCGTCGATACCGAACTGACCGACGTCGAACTCGCCACCTTCTGCTGCGCCTACCTCACTGGCGAACAGATGCTGGAGCGCGCCGCGCTCAAGGCCGGCGAGCGCGTGCTGGTCACCGGCGCCTCGGGCGGTGTCGGTTCCGGCATCGTGCAGCTGGCTCGGGCGCGCGGCGCCATTCCCTATGCCGTCGCCGGCAAGGGCAAGGAACAGGCAGTGCTCGACATCGGCGCCGAGGCTGTCATCACCCGTGGCGTTGCCGACCTCCCGCAAGCCGTGAACGAGGCGACCGGCGGCCAGCCGATCGATGTGGTGGCCGACCTCGTCGGCGGCACTATCTTCAACGACCTGTTGCGCATCCTGAGGCCCGAGGGCCGCTACACCACCGCCGGCGCGATTGCCGGTCCGGTCGTGCAGCTCGATCTCAGGACCATGTATCTGAAGCAATTGCAGCTGCATGGCTCGAGCCAGGGCACGCGCGCCGATTTCCGCCGCATCGTTGGATACATCGAGGCGAAGAAAATCCGGCCGCTGGTCGGCGGCGTCTACAAGCTCTCCGATTTCCACCATGCGCAGGCGGATTTCATCGCCAAGGATTTCGTCGGCAAGCTGGTGGTGGTGCCGGATGCCATGTGGGGTTCGGCTATCTGAACAACCTGACTGTGCCTCAACCCTGCTGGGCCGCTCTCAGCAGCATGCCGAACAGGTCGCGCGGCTCATCGGGGTCGGCCAGCATGTCGAGTTCCTGGTAGAGGCCGGTCGAGCGCAGCTGATCCCTGACATAGCGCAGCGCCGAGAAATCCTCGATGGCGAAGCCGACCGAATCGAACAGCGTGATCTGGCTGGGATCGCGCCGGCCTTGCACTGCGCCTGACATCACCTGCCACAGCTCGGTCACCTTGTGATCTGGCGCAAGCTGCTGGATCTCGCCCTCGATATGGGTCTGTGGCGGATATTCGACGAAGATGTCGGAGCGCAGCAGGATGTCGTGGTGCAGTTCGGTCTTGCCGGGACAGTCGCCGCCGACCGCGTTGATGTGGACGCCGGAGCCGACCATGTTGTCGGTGAGGATGGTGGCGTACTGCTTGTCGGCGGTGACGGTGGTGATGATGTCGGCTCCCTCGACCGCCTCCTGCGCGGTGCCGCAGGCGACCATGTCGAAGCCGAGCCCGGCGAGATTGCGGATGCATTTTTCGGTGGCCGTGCGGTCAATGTCATAAAGCCTCAGCCTGTCGACGCCGAGCATCGCCTTGAAGGCCACCGCCTGGAATTCGGCCTGGGCGCCGTTACCGATCAGCGCCATGCAGCTGGAGCCGGTCGGCGCCAGGTACTTGGCAGCCAGAGCCGACATCGCCGCCGTGCGCAGCGCGGTCAGGATGGTCATTTCGGATAGCAGCACAGGATAGCCATTGTGGACATCGGCGAGCATGCCGAAGGCGGTCACCGTCTGGCGGCCCTCGCGCATGTTCTTGGGGTGACCGTTGACATATTTGAAGCCGTAGACCTCGCCGTCACTGGTCGGCATCAGCTCAATGACGCCCTCGGCGCTGTGCGAGGCGACGCGCGGCGTCTTGTCGAACAGTTCCCAACGGCGGAAGTCGTCCTCGATGTAGCCGGCAAGTTCGACGAGGAAGCGCTCGACGCCGATCTTCAGCACCAGCTTCATCATGTGGTCGACGCTGACGAAGGGGACGATGTTGAGATTGGGAATCATTTTTTTCTTATCCTTGCCGCATGCAGGTGGTCAGTCCTTGGCGATGCGCGTTGTGTGCCTTCATCATCGTTGCCAGCGCTGGATCGTTTTGCTCCAGCGCCCTGATGGCTCCGCTTGTGTCGTAGAGGCGCTCATCCTGCCCCATCTTGAACTTGGCTTCTAGCCGTTCGATCGGCAGGTCGAAGCCGAGGATATGCGGTATGCGCCGCTCCATGCCGCCGGGTCCCAGTTCGCGCATCCGCCAGCGGTCGTCGCGATCTTTTTCGAGCATGTCGACAAGCTGAAGCAGATGTCTTGCGGTGGCGTGATCGTCGAGCGTAACCGGCCTGCCATGGCAATGCACGACGGCGAAATTCCAGGTCGGCGCGCTGTCGCGCACTGGGTTGCGCGGATACTAGGACGGCGAGATGTAGCCATGCGGGCCGTGAAAGATGGCGACCGTCTCCCTGCCCTCGGCAATCAGCGCGCTGTGCGGATTGGCCCTGGCGAGATGCGAGACCAACGTTCCGTTTTCACCGCGCATGGGATCAAGCACGAAGGGCAGATGCGATACGGCGAGGCCCTGCGGTCCTGACGTCACCGCCGTCGCAAAGGCCGCGGCTTCGATCAGGCCGAACACCTCGTCGCGCGACAGCGGCGCAAATTCAGGCTTGCTGTACATCAGGTCAGCTTCGCTGGGCGCGAACCGCCGGGATCAGGCCTTGCGGGCGAACCAGCAGCACGGCGATGACACCCGACAGCACGATGGCGTCGCGATAGGGCGCGATCGCACCGGGCAGTGTCGCCTGCAACAGCACCTCGATGATGCCGAGCAGGAAGCCGCCGGCGACCGCACCCGGCAAGCTGCCCAGCCCGCCGACGACGGCCGCGATGAAGGCCTTCAGCACGGGCGTGAAACCCATCAGCGGATCGACCGAGGCACGCTGCGCCACCCACAGCATGGCCGCCAGCCCGGCGAGCAGGCCGGAAAGCAGGAAGGCGGTGGCGATGATGCGGCTGGCCGGAATGCCCATCAGGCGCACGACGTCGAAATCTTCCGCCGCGGCGCGCATCGCCGTACCGGTCACCGAGCGGCGCAGGAAGACTTCGAGCGCAATCAGCGCCAGCGCCGAGACAACGATGGAGATGCTGGGACCAACGCCGATGGTGAAATCGCCGAAGGAGAAGGCGCCGGTCATCCAGCCGGGCATGGCGACAGCCTGCGGCCGCGCCGAAATGCCGTTCTGGAAGACGACCTTCAACAGGCTGGAAACGGCGAAGCTGGTTAGCAACAGACTGGTGACGCTGGCGCCGCGCATCGGCCGGAAGGCGATGCGCTCCATGGCGACAGCGGCGAGCGCGCCGCAGGAAACGGCGACAAGCACCGCCACCGGGAAGGGAAAGCCGAGCACCAGCGAGGCCAGCAGCGCATAGCCCGACAGCGTCATCAGCTCGCCATGGGCGAAGTTGATGAGGCCGACGATGGAAAAGACGATGGCCAGCCCGAGCGCCAGCAAGGCATAGACGCCGCCGAGGCTCACTGCATTGATGATCTGCTGCGCGATCATGCTTCTTAAGCTCCCAAATAGGCTTGGCGGACGAGGTCCGAGGAGGCGAGTTCTTTCGCCGTGCCCGACAGCACCACCTCGCCATTGGCGAGCACGACGGCGCGGTCGGCGATTTCGAGCGCGAGCGCCACATTCTGTTCGACCAGAAGGATGGTCAGGCCCTTGCGGCGCAGTTCGGCGATCAGGTCGAAGACGGTGTCGATCAGTTGCGGCGCAAGGCCGAGCGAGGGCTCGTCGAGCAGGATCATGCGCGGCTTGCCCATCAGCGCGCGGGCGATGGCCAGCATCTGCTGTTCGCCGCCCGACAGATTGCCGCCCTTGACACGGTAATAGCGGCGCAGGATCGGGAACAGCTCCAGCATCTCCTCCTCGCGCAGCCGCGCCTCGGCCGCCGGCTGATGCACCGCGCCGCCGAGACGCAGATTGTCGGCCACCGTCAGGCTGGCGAAGATGCGGCGGCCTTCGGGAACCAGCGCGACGCCTTTGCGGGCGATCGCCTCCGGCGCCAGCCCGGTGATGTCGACACCATCGAAGATCACCTTGCCGGACGCCGCCGGCACCAGCCCGGCGACGGCGCCGAGCGTCGAGCTCTTGCCGGCGCCGTTGGCACCGACCAGCGCGATGATCTCGCCGCTGTCGACGGTGAGGTCGACGCGGCGCACCGCCTCGACTTCGCCGTACCGGATTTTCAGGGCTTCGACGCTCAGCATGACATCACGGCGCGGGAACGTCGGCGGCGTCGGGGATCAGAGTCTGGACATGCTTGCCCTCGCCGCCCTCGTAGCGCATCAGCGCCACTGGCCGCAGCGGCATGCGGTCGGTACCGGCATAGGTGATCTTGCCGGTGATGCCATCGAAATCCTTCAAGCCGGCGATGGCGTCACGGATCGCCTTGGGGTCGTCGGAACCGGCCGTCTTGACCGCCTGGTCGAGGATCAGTCCGATCTCGTAGCCATTGACCTCATAGGTCGATTCCGGTGCGTGGCCGGCATATTTGGTGAAGGCGGCATTGAAGGCTTCGAGCTTGCTGCCCGGCTCGGCATAGCCGGCCGAGGTGTAGACGACGCCATCGACCAATTTGCCGAGCGCCTTGATGGTCGGCGTGCCTATGGCATCGGCGCCATAGACCGGGATGGTGACGCCGGCGCCACGCAACTGCTGCATGAAGGCTGGGAAGTCGGGCTCATAGGCCGCCGTCATGATCAGGTCCGGCTTGTCGGCCAGGCCCTTGATGTTGGTGATCTCGGCAGAAAAATCCGGCTGGCCCATGCTGAAGGTGCCGCGGCCGACAATAGCGCCGCCCTTTTTCTCGAACACCTTGCCGAAATATTCCGGCAGGTTGGCGGTGTAGGTGGAGTCCGGCGAGGTCAACAGGAACACCTTCTTCTTGCCTTCGGAAACGGCGAAGTCGGCGACCGCCGTCGCCTGCACATTGTCGGCCGGATAGGTGCCGAACATGACGTCGCCGACCGCGCCGGTCAGCACCGGGGCGGAGCCGCACAGCGTCAGGGTCGGAATGCCGAGCGGCTGGGTGAGCTGGCCGGCGGAAATCGAGGGATCGGCATCGCAGGGCGTGATCATGATCTTGGCGCCGGCATCGATCAGCTCCTGCGCGACAGTGGCGGTCTGTGCGGTGTCTGAGCGCGTATCCTTGATCAGCAGCTTGACGGTGTATTTGCCGCCGAGCCCGCCCTTGGCGTTGAGTTCGTCGAGCGACATGCGTAGGCCGGCAAGTGCCGGCTGGTCGTAAGGGGCAAGGCCGCCGGTCTGCGCGGTCGCGGCACCGATGATGATCTCCTCGGCACTGGCCGTCGAAATGGCGGCGATGCCGAACACGGCCGCGCACAGGGCGGCGCGATGGAGTCGATAGAGGCTTGGCATGTCGGTTCTCCTTCTGGATTTCTTATGGTTGGTTGGATTGCTTGTCGTTGCGGTCTATGCGGTCTGGTCTGCGGTCGCTTGATCTGCGGTCTTGGCGCGGGCCGTGCGGCTGCCGAGATAGGCGGCGATCACGGCAGGGTTCTTCTGGACGTCGCCGGGCGTGCCGTCGGCGATGACGCGGCCATGATCGATGACGACGATGCGCTCGCACAAATTCATCACCAGCCGCATGTCATGCTCGATCAGCACCACGCCGATGCGGCGCTCGGTGCGAACCGCCGACAGGATGGAAACCAGTTCGGCGGTCTCAACGGCGTTCATGCCGGCGGCCGGCTCGTCCAGCAGCAGGAAGCGCGGCTTCAACGCCAGGGCGCGCGCCACTTCGAGCCGGCGGCGCTGGCCATAGGCAAGCCTGGCGGCCGGCTGATCGGCAAATTTCTCCAGCCCCATTCGCGCGAGCTCGCCCATGGCCGCCGCCTCGGCATGGCCAAGATCAGGTTCCACCTGGCGTGCGGCGACGACGACATTCTCCAGCACGGTCATGTGCGGGAAAACGCGGATGTTCTGGAAGGTGCGGGCAACGCCGGAGCGGGCAAAGCGGAAGGCCGAGGCCTGCCGCACCGCACCACCCACCGACACGGTGCCGGCACTTGGCTGGACATCGCCGGCCAACATGTTGAGCAGCGTCGTCTTGCCGGCGCCATTGGGGCCGATGATGCCGGTGATGCTGTCGGTCTGAAAATTCAGGCTGACGTCATCGACAGCAACAACGCCGGCATAACGGCGCGACAGATGGTCGGCGGTGAGCCGGTCACTCTCGACATGCTGCGGAGGTGCCGCCGAAGCCGTCACGGCCTGACGTCCGGACCGGCGCAGGAGGTTCAGTTCACGCTCGCCGAAAAGACCGGTCGGGCGTCGCCAGATGACCAGGATCATGGCGATGGCCAGCACGCCCTGGGTCAAGCCGAACAGGACAGGCAGATGCAGGCCGAGCACCTCGCCGCCGCCTTCGAAGCGGCGCACCACTTCGACCAAAACGATGGTGACGATGACGCCGGCGAAGGCGCCGAGCGACGAGGTCATGCCGCCGACGATCAGCATGGCGAGCATGGTGAAGCCGAGGTCGAAATAGAAATCGCGTGGCGAGAAGGCGCCAAGGAATTGCGCCATCAAGGCACCGGCGGCCATGGCGGCAACGACACCCGCCACCCAGGCGGCCAGACGCGCCGTGCGCTGGTCGACGCCGACGGCGGCCGCACCACGCTCATCATTGGCGGCGGCGCGGGTGGCAAGGCCGAAAGAGGTTTCGCGGAACAGCCTCGCCGCCACCAGCGCCACCGAAGCGACGGCGGCGGCCGTCCACAGCCCGACTTCGCGCGGCACGCCGTAAAAGGGTTGGCTGCCGCGGGTGATCTCGCGCCCGGCGACCAGCAGCGTGTAAACAATGATC
Source organism: Mesorhizobium sp. Root695 (assembly GCF_001428185.1). Lineage (NCBI taxonomy): Bacteria > Pseudomonadati > Pseudomonadota > Alphaproteobacteria > Hyphomicrobiales > Phyllobacteriaceae > Mesorhizobium > Mesorhizobium sp. Root695. The sequence goes on from NZ_LMHO01000046.1 coordinate 37,168, forward strand.
AGCATGGCCAGCGTGGCGATCGAGGCGCTCGATCCGGAAAGCCTGAGCAGCGGCGTGCCGGTCAACAGGCCGATGATGACAGCCAGGACCAGGACGACGGCCAGCGCCGCGAAGAAAGAGAGTTGGTGGCCGGCGAGGAACTGCGGCAGGTCGCGCAGTGCGGTTTTCTGCAACGCGGTCGGCATGGTGAGAATGCCGGTGGCGTAGGCGCCGAGACCGACAAAGGCCGCCTGGCCGAACGAGACGATGCCGCTGTTGCCGGAGAAGATCTGCAGGCCAAGCACCGCCGTCAGCATGATCGCGGCATAGGTGACCACACGTTGCATGGCGGCGCCGCCGAAGACAAAGGCGGCAAGCGCCACCAGCAGCAGCACCGCCACCATGCACAAGGCATCGGCCGTGGCGTTGCGAAACGCGGCCGGCATGAAGCCGCGTGACTTGCTCTCGCTCATCGTCACCGACGCCATCACGCGGCCTTGAAGCGGCTGGGCGAAAACGGCGCCAGGATCGGCTGCGCGCCCTCGGTGACCAGCCTGGCGACGGCCTCGCCGACGGCCGGACCGGTCTTGAAACCGTGGCCGGAGGACCCCGCCGAAACGACCAGCCCTTCGACATCAGGCATGGCCCCGATGACAGGCAGGTCGTCGGGGCTCATGTCATAGAGCCCGGCATAGCCGGGCCGGATGCCGAGTTCGGCCATGGCCGGCACACGGGTGGCGAAGGTCTCCAGGATCTCGACCGATTCCGATTCCTCGACACCTTCCATATAGTTGTCGGGATTTTCGACAAAGCGGGGACGGCCGGCGTGTTCGTGGCGCAGGCCGGTGCCGCCGCCGGCCCAGGTGCCGGCCAGGATAACGCCGTCATTGTCGGGCCGCGCATAGTTGCAGGAGATGTCGTCGCACCAGGCGAATGGCATGACCTTGCGAGCCCTGCCGGCTGCGTCGAGAACGGCCATCGGATGGCGCTCGACATGCAGCGGCAGATCAAGGCCGACCGTCGCCAGCAGCCGGCGCGTCCATGGCCCGGCGGCCAGAACGACGGTGTCGGCCTCCAGCGCCGTTCCATCGGTCAATGTGACGCCGGTGATCCGATCGCCCTGCCGCTGAAGGCTTTCGACAAGGGTGTTCTGCATGATCCTCGCACCGTTGGCGCGGGCGGCACGAGCGATGGCGTTGGTGGCGCCGAAGGCATCGGCATAACCAAATTCCGGCTCCCACAATGCCAGCGCTACATTGTCCAGGGCAAAGCCGGGCGCGGCGTCGGCAAAGGCTTGTGGAGACAATGTCTCGATGCGCGCGCGCTGGCCGCGAATGCGTTTGGCTGCCGCCGTCCAGCTTGCCTTGTTGTCGTTGCCGCAGACCCACATCATGCCGACCTCGGTGACAAAGGAACCTTCGTCCGCGATTTCCGGCAACGACACGAGGATCTCGCGGCCACGGATGGAAAGCTGCGACAGCTCCGGCATCAGGTAGAAGGCGTGCAGCAGCGCCGACGATTTGCCCGACGGGCCGCCGGCCGGGTGGGTCTGCTCGACCAGCGTGACCTTCACACCGGCCTTGGCCAGATGATAGGCGGCGCTCGATCCGACAATACCCGCACCGACGACGATGACGTCGCTTCCGTTTCGCATGGCTGTTCCCCACAGTCTCTTGGCCGCTTTCCGACAAGGTAGGGCCAGCGATCACACGATGTCAATATCTCTTCATTGTTGACCAATATTTAAATCTCTGTAATAAACTCGACAAAACAAGAGAACACGGATTTCGGGGAGGCCCATGGCGATACGCGATGTTCTGATGCGCGGGGATCTCACGCTGACGCCGTCGGAGGAGAAGATCGTCCGGCTGCTGTTGACGGACTATCCGACCTCCGGCCTTGGCACCGCTTCGTCGCTGGCGCGGCGCGCCGGCGTCAGCGATCCGACCGTGGTGCGGCTGGTGATGAAGCTCGGCTATGAGGGGTTTCCGGATTTCCAGGCAAAGCTTCTGGCCGAGGTCGAGGCAAGACTGCATTCGCCGCTGCTGATGATGGAGGCCAAGCGGCAGAGCGGTTCGAACGACAGTGCCGTGCTGGCCTATCTCGATAGCGTTACCACGGCCTTGCAGAAAGCCACCGCCGCGACCCCGGTCCAGACATACGAGCGGGCGGCCCGTCTGCTGATGGAGGCCAAGGGCGAGGTCGTGCTGGTTGGCGGCCGGTTCAGCCGCCACATAGCCGGCATGCTTGCCGGCTATCTCGTGCAGTTTCGTCCCAAGGTTCGCGATCTCGGTGTGCTCTCGCCACAGACTTTCGACACACTGGCCGACCTCGACCGGCGCGACGTGCTCGTCGTCTTCGACTACCGCCGCTACCAGCTCGATGTGATGGCCTATGCAAAACAGGCGGCGGCGCTCGATGTGCGCATTGTCCTGTTCACTGACCAGTGGCTGTCGCCGATCGCCGATCTCGCCGAAGTCACGATCGTCAGCCCGCTCGAAGTGGCCTCGCCCTACGATACGCTGGCGCCGGCGATCGCCCAGATGGAAGCCCTCACCGCTCATATTGTTTCGACGCTGGACGACGACGCTCGTGCTCGCATCGAGCGGCTTGAGAAGGTGCGGCATGCCAATGCCGTAACGCTCGACAGCAACCCGCAAGAGAACGGCGCGGGTCATACACCCGGACCACGCAAGACACCGGGACCCAAATCAGCAAAGCAGGACGACAAAGCATGACCCAGGCCCTACCCAGACGAAACGAAGCCTTCCGTGCCGGCGAAACGGCGCTGCTGCTCGTCGATATGCAGCGCATCTGGCTGGAGCCGGGCGCCGATCCGTCGCATCCGGAGCGTGGGCCGGATCACTATTTCTACCGGCAGACATCGTCGCAGACGATCCCCAACCAGGAGCGCCTGCTGGCGGCCGCGCGGGCCAACGGCGTCGAGGTTCTGCACACCATCATCCAGAGCCTGACCGAAGACGGCCGCGACCGCTCGCTCGACCACAAGCTGACACCGATCCATGTCGCGCCCAGCCTCGCCGAGGGCCTGCCGGTGGCGTCGCTGGCGCCGGTCGGCGACGAGATCATGCTGCCGAAGACGTCGTCGGGCATCTTCAACTCGACCAATGTCGACTATCTCCTGAAGAACCTTGGCATTCGCTATCTCGTCGTCGTCGGCGTGCTGACCGATCAATGCGTCGACATGACGGTGCGCGACGGCGCCGACCGCGGCTACCTCGTCACCTGTGTATCGGACGCCTGCGCCACCATCACGCAGGAACGCCACGACATGGCGCTCAAGGCCTTTGGCGGATATTGCTGGGTCACCGACACCGACACCGTCGTCGACCGCTTCAACGCTTTGGGAAAAACGGCATGACATCGAGTGTCGAGCCTCTGGTTGCCGTCGTCACCACGGATCTCTCCGCCGTTACGCGGGGCCGCTTCGTTGCCGAAAGCAAGCTGCAGAAAACCGCCGCGACCGGCGTTGGCTGGCTCCAGGCCAATCTGTCGCTGACGCCGTTCAACTCCATCGTCGATCCCAACCCCTGGGGCTCGTCGGGCGACCTGCGGCTGATCCCCGATCTCAAGGCGCGTTTTCGCACGACACGCACCGGATCGGCGACGCCGTTCGACATGGTCGCCGGCGACATCGTCGACCTCGATGGCAGCCCGTGGCTCGGATGCACGCGCACGATGCTGAAAAATGCGCTGGTCGAGCTGAAGGACGCGACCGGCCTGTCGGTCATCGCCGCCTTCGAGCATGAATTCCATGTCGCCGACGGCGGCTTCGCACCGGCACATTCGATGTCTTTCGCCGCACTGCGCCGCGCCGACCCGTTTGCGCCCAATCTGATGGCAGCGCTGGAGGAGGCAGGCGTCGCGCCCGAAGTGGTCATCGCCGAATTCGGCGACGAGCAGTTCGAGGTGACGCACGAGCCGGCGGACGCGCTGACGGCAGCCGACCGCGCCGTCGCCATCCGTGAAATCACGCGCGAATTGGCGCGCAATGCCGGCTGGCGTGCGAGCTTCGCGCCCAAGACTGCGCCCAATGCCGTCGGCAACGGCGTCCACATCCATTTCAGCTTCGTTGACGAGGCCGGCAAGCCGGTGACTTACGATCCGGCGCAACCCGGCGGCCTTTCCGCCAAGGCCGGCGCCTTCTGCGCCGGCGTGCTGCGTCATCTGCCTGGTATCACCGCCATGACGGCGTCGAGCGTGTCGTCTTACTACCGGCTGAAGCCGCACAGCTGGAGCTCGTCCTACACCTGGCTTGCCGACCGAGACCGCGAGGCGTCGTTGCGCATCTGCCCGACGGTGACGATCGGCGGACGCGATCCGGCGCGGCAATACAACATCGAATACCGGGCCGCCGACGCCACCGGCAATCCCTATCTGTCGCTGGCGGCGGTCGTCCGCGCCGGACTGGAAGGGCTGAAGGCGGAGCTGCCGTCGCCGCCGCTGGTCACCGGCGACCCGACACTGATGGGCGAGGCGGAGCGGGCAAAGCTCGGTCTCGTGCGCCTGCCCGAAACCCTGCCGGCAGCGCTGGACGCGCTTGTGGCCGACAGCACTGTGACGGGGTGGTTCGCGCCTGTCTTCATCGAAACCTTCGTTGGCCTCAAGCGACACGAGGCAGAGCGCCTTGCCGGTCTCGATCCGGCTTCCATCTGCGATCTTTACCGGACGCTCTATTGATGACTGCACAGACTGAAAAAGAACTACCCGCTCAAAGAGATTGGCCCGACGCCGTCGAGGTTCTCAACGAGCAAGGCCATTCCGATATCGTGCTGTTGTGCGAGCATGCGTCCAACCACATGCCGGCCGAGTATCGGCAGCTCGGCCTCGATGCCAGCCATCTGCAGCGCCATATCGCCTGGGATATCGGCGCCGCCGAGGTGACCCGCCTGCTGTCGTCGAAGCTCGATGCTCCGGCCTTCCTCAGCGGTTATTCGCGGCTGTTGATCGACCTCAACCGGCCGCTTCATACCCAAGGCAGCATTCCGGTTCTGTCGGAAGACACCGACATTCCCGGCAATGTCGGCATCGATGCGACGGAGCGAAACCGGCGTGCCGAGATCATGTTTTCGCCGTTTCATGACCGGGTGGCCGCGTATCTCGACCGCCGGGCGCAAGCAGGCCGGCAGACGCGGATCGTGACGATCCATTCCTTCACGCCGGTCTTCCTCGGTGTCAGCAGGCCCTGGCATGCCGGCGTGCTGCATGACCATGCAAGCGATCTCGCCGAAGCGATCCTTTCGGGCCTGCGCACCGACGCGGCGCTCAATGTCGCGGCCAACGTGCCCTATGTGATCAGCCGCGACGCCGACTACGCCGTGCCTATCCATGGCGACGATCGCGGTATCCCCGCTGTCCTCATCGAGATCCGACAGGATCTGCTGTCGACACGGTCCGGCATCGAGGAATGGGCGGACCGGCTGACGGCGGCACTGCCGGCACTCGAGACGGAAACCGTGTCATGAGCAATCTCAGCCTGCGCGAACGAGACGCCGCGACCATCGCCCAGATCGGCAAGCTGCGTTTCTCGCCGCTCAGCGTCATCGGCGGCCGGGGCAACCGGCTGATCGAGGAAGGCGGCCGCTCCTTGCTCGACCTGTCGGGATCGGCCGGTCCGGCGGTGCTCGGCTACGGCCATCCGGCTGTTGTCGAGGCGGTCGAGGCATCGATCCGCAACATGGCGGGCGCCAGCTTGCTGCTCTACCCGAACGAGCCCGCCGTATCGCTGGCCGAGCGACTGCTGGCAATCACGCCCGGAGAAGGCGAACGGCGCGTCTGGTTCGGCCATTCCGGGTCGGATGCCAATGACTGCGCGGTGCGCGTGCTGGAGGCGGCCACCGGCCGTTCGCGCTTCATATCTTTCATCGGTTCCTATCACGGCAACCTCTCGGGCTCTATGGGCATTAGCGGCCACACCGCCATGACCCACACGCTGCCGCGGCCGGGCGTGCTTCTGCTGCCCTACCCCGATCCGTTCCGGCCGAATTTCAGCGGCGAGGACGTGCTTGCGCTGCTCGACTACCAGTTCGAGACCACCTGTCCGCCACATCAGGTCGCGGCGGTGTTCATCGAGCCGCTGATGTCGGATGGCGGGCTGATCGTGCCGCCATCCGGCTTCCTCAAGGCGTTGCAGGAGCGTTGCCGCAAGCACGGCATCAAAATTGTCGTCGACGAGGTCAAGGTCGGGCTCGCCCGCAGCGGCCTGATGCACTGCTTCCAGCATGAAGGATTGACGCCCGACCTCGTCGTCTTCGGCAAAGGCATCGGCGGCGGCTTGCCACTGTCGGCGGTGATCGGTCCGAAGCAGATCATGGATCATGCACCGGCCTTCGCGCTGCAGACGACCGCCGGCAACCCGGTGGCGACATCGGCCGGCAACGCGGTGCTGAAGACGATCGAGAGGGCAGGCCTGGTCGAGCGCTCGGCGCGGATCGGCACGCTGTTTTCCGACGCGCTTCGGGCACTCGGCGCCAAGCACGAGATCATCGGTGACGTGCGCGGGCGCGGTCTCGCCATCGGCGTCGACCTGGTCAAGGACCGGGCGACGCGCGAACCCGTTCCAGCCACGACCACGGCCAAGATCATCTATCGCGGCTACGAACTGGGCGCGGCCTTCACCTATGTCGGGCTGAAGGCGAATGTGCTGGAGTTCATGCCGCCGCTGACGCTGACGGAAGACGAGGTGACCGAGGGCGTGGCCATCGTCGACCAGGCGATCGCCGACGTGAATGCTGGCAAGGTCTCGGATGCGGACGTTGCCTCCTTCATAATGTGGTGACCGGGAAACTGGCCAGGCAAATGCTGGCGCAAACGAAGACGCGGACTCTCGGGAAGGTATTCTGTTCCGCCGCGCCGGGCTTTTGCATGTCAGTTTTGCGCCCGAGACCCGGGACAAAAAATGGCCGGGCTCGAATGCGGCCCGGCCAAAAGAAGGTTAAAACCTTCAGAGGGGAACACCGTCCAGCGGAATGGGAGGAAACCGCCGAACGATTTTACCTGTTTGAGCTTATTTCAAAGCCTTGGCGACGAATGACATTCCAAAAAACATACAAAATGGCAAAAATTCGTGCGCCGTACTGTGGAGCCTCACGAGCCCGCAGCTCCGGTATCGAGAAGATCGGCATAGTGGCGGCGTGCCACGTCGGGATGTGAACGCAGTCGGCTTTTGAGCACATTGGTGCCGACATCGCGAAACAACGGGTTGTCGGGATCGCTTGCCGGTCCGCGCGCCTGGGCCGCCAATTCCTCGGAAAGGCCGAGAAGCGGGATGGTCGCGTCGAGCCGCGCGCTGAAGAAGAAGGGAACCGAAATCCGCTCGACGCCGGCAGGCGGCGTCACGACGCGGTGGACAGTCGCGCGCAGATATCCATTCGATGCCAGTTCGAGCAGTTCGCCGATGTTGACGACCAGCGTTCCGGGGAGCGGGTCCACATTGACCCAGCTTCCGTCGTACTCAACCTGCAGCCCCTTGTTGTCGTCCTGCAGCAGCAGGGTCAGGAAGCCGCCGTCCTTGTGCGCGCCGACGCCCTGGTCGCCTTCGGTCACGTCACGGCCGGGATAACGCACGATCTTCATGCGATGGTTGGGCGAGTCCCGGTAGATCGCGTCGAAGGCATCCTCCGGCTGGTCAAGCGACAGCGCGAAGGCCTTCAGCAATCGGATCGCCACCGCCGTCGCCTTGGTCTGCCATGCCAGCAGCGCCGGCTTGAGCTCCGGCAGTGCAGACGGCCACTGGTTCGGCCCTTGCAGCCGTGTCCACGGTGCAATTCCGGGTCCCTGCGCGATGGGCTGGCGCTCGACGCCGATGTCGAGTTGCTCACGCCAGTCGGCCGCGCCCTTGGTCAACTCACCGCCGGCACGGGTGTAGCCGCGAAACTGCTGGGATTTGACCATTTCGATCGCCAGCTTGTCGGCCTCCGGCAATGCGAAGAACCGGCGGGAGGCATCGAGCACGTCGTCGATCTCCGAGGCGGAAATCCCATGGCCGCTGAGGTAGAAGAAGCCGACGTCCCGGGCCGCCGTGCGCAGGTCCAGGAGAAAGGTACGATATTCGGACGCACCTTGTTCGAGACGGCTCAGATCAAGCACCGGCACAATTCTGGGCACGATGAGGTTCCTTCTTTTCTCTGCCTTGCCTGGGAGAAAATAGAAGCGGGCACCGGCAAGAGCTTCGAGCACGAATGGCGTCTCCAAAATGACACGCGAGGCGTGCCGATCAAAGCAAAAGACAGTCCAATCTGGGTCGAATGGAAGAACGTCAGCGCTGCATATTATGACCTGTCGGCAAATAACGTTCCCAACAGGTATTTTGTCCGCAATGCATCTCGTGGGCCGCCTTTCGAGCGCGACTTGGCCATGGGCGACACGGAGCGCGATTGGTTCGCGGCCTGTCAGCCAGTTCGGGTTGGGCCTAGGTTGGATCGCATTGATTCAATTAGCAATCAGAGAGGCCGACGCGGTGCATCCAAAGAATGCGGCACGCGCCGCGCTTGTCGTCGTCTCGACACCGGACCAGGCGCCGCCTGGTGTCGGGGTCGCCCCATTGGCGCGGCTTCAGCATGGCTGAGCTCTCCATCGGCTTTGCTCATGCCGCCTACCGGCTGGGTGACGAGTTCCTGACACGCGGGCAACCCATGCCCAGCTTCGAGGTCCGCAACAGTGCCGAACTGGAGCAGCGCGTCGCCGAGGCCGATGTCCTCGTCGTCTCCGGCTTGTGGCGCAACGAGCTGGCGGAGCGCGCACCGAAGCTGCGGCTGATCCAGACGATCAGTGCCGGCACCGATCAGTTCTCGCGGGCGGTGCTGCGCGAACGCGGCGTCAAGCTCGCCAGCCGGCCCTGATCGAGGCGCTGCGCAGCGGCGAGCCGCTGCCGGCGAGCTCGCCGATCTGGCGCCTGCCCAATGTTCTTGTGCCCCCGCACAGCGCGGGCGAGACCAGCCACTACGAGACGCGCATCGTCGACATGCTGCTCGAAAACATCGCCCGCGTGGCGGCCGGAGCAGCATTGCTGAACGAGGTCGTATAAGCACGGGGGCGCTAAAACCCCGGCGTGATGGGCGACAAATGCGCCCATCCGAACTGACAGGACGGCTCAAGCCAGGCCGAACCGCTCGACGGCGCGCATGATGCCACGCAGCTCGGCGAGGCCTTTCAGCCGGCCGATCAGCGAATAGCCGGGATTGATCCTGGTCTTGCCGATGTCATCGGCAAGCAGATGGCCATGGTCTGGTCGCATCGGAATGCGCCAGTCGGCGCGGCCTTCCCTGCGGCGGCGCGTCTCTTCCTGCATCAGAGCCAGGATCACATGCGCCATGTCGGTGCCGCCCTCGAGATGCTCGGCCTCGTAGAACGAGCCGTCATCCTCGATGGTGATGTTGCGCAGATGGACGAAATGGATGCGGCCGGCGAATTCCTTGACCATGGCGACGATGTCGTTGTCGGCGCGCGTGCCATAGGAGCCGGTGCAGAACGTCAGGCCATTGGCGGGGCTGTCGACGGCGTTGAGGATAAAACGCGCATCCTCGGCGGTCGAAACGATGCGTGGCAGGCCATAGAGCGAGAAGGGCGGGTCGTCGGGATGGATGCACATGCGCACCCCCTCCTCTTCGGCCACCGGAATGATCTCGCGCAGGAACCAGGCAAGGTTGTCACGCAGCTCCTTCGGTCCGATCGCATCGTATTCCGCCAGGGCCTCGCGAAAACTGTCCCTGTTATAGCTGCGCTCGGTCGCCGGCAGGCCGGCGATCAGATTTCGCTCGATCCTGTCGATCGCCTCGCTGCTCAACTCCTTCAGCCGCGCTTCCGCATCAGTGATGCGGGCGGCACTGTAGCTGGCCTCGGCATTGCCGCGCTTCAGCACGAACAAATCGTAGGCCGCGAAATCGATCGCATCGAAACGCAGCGCATAACCCGTCGTCGGCAGCCGATAGGCCAGATCGGTGCGGGTCCAGTCGACCACCGGCATGAAATTGTAGCAGACCGTCGCGATGCCGGCCTTGGCGAGCGCGCGGATTGAGTCGCGATAGTAGCCGGCGTAGCGCTCACGTTCCGGCGCGCCGATCTTGAAGGAATTGTGGACCGGGATGCTCTCGACAACCGACCATGTCAGCCCAGCGGCCTCGATGATCCGCTTGCGCTCCAGAATGCTCTCAAGCGGCCAGGCGCGCCCGTCATAGATATCGTGCAAGGCCGTCACCACGCCTGTCGCGCCTGCCTGCCTGACATGATCGAGTGTTACCGGGTCGTTCGGTCCATACCAGCGCCAGCACTGTTCCATTGCCGCTTCCTTTTTGCGAGAGGACGCAACCTATTGTCGGACCACAATGAGTGTCAAACTAGGAACCGGTTTTCGGACAGCAAATGAAGGAGTTCCCGCGATGAAGGATTTCGACGGCAAGGTGGCATTGGTGACGGGGACGACCGGGATTGGCCTCGCGACCGCCAGACGCCTCGCCGCAGGGGGTGCCGCGATCATCGCCTGCGGCATCGACCGTGCGGCCAACGCGGCGCTGCAAGTGGTACTGGAGAACTCCGGAGCCGGGGCGTTGGTGATAGGCGCCGACGTCTCCGTACCGGATCAGGTTCGCGACGCGGTCGCGGCCGGCGTCGAGCGGTTCGGCGGCCTCGATGTCATCGTCAATTCGGCGGCGGTGCATCCGTACGGAACCGCCGTCAGCACCGATTTCGAGACCTGGAACAAGGCGATGTCGGTCAATGTCGGATCGATCTATCTGACCGCGCATTTCGGCATCCCGGAAATGGTCCGGCGGGGCGGCGGCGCCATCGTCAATGTCGCTTCGGTGCAGGGCTTTGCCTGCCAGCAGAATGTCGCCGCCTATGCCACGACCAAGGGCGCCATCCACACGCTGACGCGCGCCCTGGCCCTCGACCATGCGCGCTCCGGCATCCGGGTCAATTCCGTCAGCCCAGGCTCGATCCGCACCCCGATCCTGGAAAAGGCAGCGCGCGGCGAGAACGGCACGGATGCCGATGTCGAGGCCGCCTACAAGCGCTTCGGCGAAGCGCATCCCATCGGCCGCATCGGCGAGCCGGAGGAAGTGGCCGAACTCATCGCTTTCCTGTGTTCGTCGAAGGCCGGCTTCTGCACCGGTGCGGACTACAGGATCGATGGCGGCCTGACCGCCGGAATCGGCGTGAAGTAGAGCCATGAAGGTTGGGGCCTGGCCTTGCCGACAGTGAGCTAGCGGAACAGATATTTCGAGACTTCCGGGTTGCCGCGACGCCACATCACGTTGTCCAGGAAGTAGTGGTGCACGTTGATGAATATCCACGCGATGAAGAGGAAAAGCGACGAGCCGAGCACCTGTTTGTCGTAGGGAACCAAGGCAGTCAGCGCCATCGGCACGAGCCAGAAGCCAAGGGCGCCCAGAATTGTGCCGGCGACGATGAAGATCAGCACCCGCAGCCTGTAGAGCGGTCCAAGAATGGACAGGATCTTGAATTTCGGATCCTCGACGGCGTCCGCACGGTCGCGCTCGACATTGGTCTGATAACGCCAGACCACCGCCAGGTACTGCAGCGAATGAAGCGCCGGCACCACGAGCAGCCAAAGCGGATTTATCGTCACGAACAGAATCCAGGCATAAAGCGACACGACGTAGGCGACGACGCCGTTATACGGCAGCGCGCCACCGTGCTTGCGCCAGCGATTGACAAACATCACGGCGGTGGCCGCGGAGGAAGCAGCGGCGACCGCGAGCGCGATGTTGAGGAGCCATGGCGGGACAGCGAATGTGTAGTAATCCAGGCCCCAGAACTGCCTTTCGGTGATCACCACATTTGTCTGAAGCCAGGCGAACAGCCACACGGCATAGCCGTTGAACAGCAGTACCTTCTTGTCTTGATCCTTGAAGAACCTGCGCTTCAGCACGGCGTCCACCATCAGCATCCCGTAGCCTTGCTTGACGTAGTGCCAGCCCACGAAAAAGCCCATCGCATTGGTGGCATATCCCAGCAGGCGAGCGTTGCCGGTTACGGAGCCATAGGCAAAGAAAGCGCCCATGATCAGCGGGACCGCAATGCCCGCGATGATGTAGCGGATCTGGAGATTCCTGTCGTATCCGTCGCCGCGCACCTTGCGCGCGAAATTGCGGTAGAAAATCTGATAGGAGTGGGCGAAGTGCGGCTGGTTGATGAGATGGGATAGCAAAAACGCCGTGAGCGCCACGAGGCCTTCGTATTTGAGAGGCACGAAATACAGGGCCGGCAGGATCAGGAACGCGCTTCCGCCTAGCATGAAAAAGTCGATGAACGGACCGAACAGATATTTCTGCGGGGCGGCCTGGACCGAAACCGGGGCATCCGCCGAAAGGTGAAGCGCCATCATGCCTTCTCCCTGTGGTCGTTTATCTAACCATCGACCTGCTTTTCCGACAAGCTCTTCGTGGACAGCCAGTTCGGCGGCGTCGGCGGCTGTTGTGCCGCCAGCTTTTCACGATAGGAATTTTTTCTTGATTCCATGACCTCAGCTATGGTACATGTTGGTTCATGGTGCTGATTTGCGCCGGTGACCCGCCGCACAGGCGGGTTTTTCGTTTCCGACAGCCAATGCGCCGGCGATCGCATCGCGTTCAGCCGAGCAGAATGTCGAGGTCAGTTAAGCTGGTCGAGGATTCCGGAACTGCTCGCCACCATCAAAGTCCTGTAGATCAGGAGCGCTAGCGTACAGATCGCGGCCAGCGCGATCGGCACGCCGAATGGCACCACGCCCTTGCGGTCCAGATGCTGGACGATGAGCTTAAAAGCCCCCGCGGGCAGCAGGAACGGGTTTTTCACGATCGCAGCGGTGGCGAGGGCGAAAACCAGAAGCAGCACCGAAAACACGGCGAGATCGCTGCCGCCGATCAGGAATGGCACGACGGCTATCAGCTTGACATCGCCGGCGCCGATCTTGCGCAAGGCCCAGAAGGGGAAGAGCGCCACAAACAGCAGAATCCCGGCACTGGCACTCAGTCCCATGTCCCACCACGATCCGGTCTGGAGCGACAGCAGCAGCAGGCCCCCCGCCCCGAGGCAGAGCAGCAGCAGCACGTCACGATTGGAAATCTTCTGGGTTGTGAAGTCGAGCCAGCCAATCCTTGCCAGCAGAGGGATGGCGAGCACTTTCAGCACCAGCGCTTCGACGAGCAACATGCTAGCGCTCGATGTTCTGCACGCTGGACGACAGCAGCTTCAGATTGTTGGCGACGGTCGGATCGTTGGGCGCCAGTTCGTAAGCCTTGAGGAAATTGCTGCGTGCGTCTTGCAGCTTGCCGCGCAGCAAATAGGAATAGCCGACATTGTTGTAATATTCGGGCGTCGCGCCGACCAGCCTGAAGGCCTTGGCATAGGCCTTGTCGGAAAGGTCGAAGCGGTGGATTCGGTCGGTGCAGGCGGCCAGCCCCATCCAGGCGTTGCCATCATTGGGCGCCAGTTGCGTCGCCTTGAAGAACAGCGCGCCGGCATTGCCGTAGTTTTCCGCGCGAAACTGGTTCTTGGCTTCGGCAACAGCCTGGTCCGAAGCGTAATATTCGACATCGCTGACCGTCTTCAGCCCGTCGAAAGCATCGCCAAAGGACGTCACGTCGCCTTTCGACGGCTCGTTGGTGCGAACGATGCCGTCGGTTGTGTCTGCCGTCTGGCAGCCGGCAAGCACCGCCATCAACAGGCAGGCGGCCGCCGCGATAGCCCTCTTCATACAGATTCCCCCAAGGGTCCCGGACCTCATATTAGAATCAGATCATACACGCAACTAGAAGAAAATGCCCTTCATACGAATGATGACCGGCAGCATGATCACCATCATAACCACGGGGAAAATACAAAGGCCAAGTGGTATCATCATCTTTACCGGCAGTGCATTGGCGCGCTCCTCGGCACTCAGAATTCTCTGGCTGCGCATCTCGGCGCTATAAACACGCAAGGCATCGGTGAGGCTGGTGCCGAGTTCCTCGGATTGTCGAAACAGCACGGCCAAAGCCCGCGCCTCGTCAAGACCGATCCGGTCCGAGAGTTCGCGTAGCGCGTCCCGCAGTGGCTTGCCGGCGCGCAACTGCAAACTCATGATCGACAGCTGTATTCCCAGCCACTTGTGGGTGGCAGCCATTTCATGACTGACACGTTCGACCGCCGCCTCCAGGCTCATGCCTGCATCGGCGCACGTGATCATCATGTCCATGAAGTCAGGGAAAGCCCGGCGATAGATTCGTTTCTGACCGTTCTCGAAGCGATCGAGCATGATGCTCGGAATCACCATGCAGGCGAGGCCGAACAGGGCAGAGCCAGCAAAGGTTATGAAGCCCGGCAGTTGTGGCGGAAGTATCCGAGACAAAAGTGCATAGATGGCCAAAAAGCCCAGGCAGACCGCGACCAGACGGGACAGGGTATAAAACAGCGGCGCGCTCGATTTATAAAAGCCGGCGCGAAACAGCTTCGCCTCCAAGGCGTTCGGCTCATCCCGTTCCTTCTCGATCGACTTGAAGTAGGCATCGACCGGTCGTTGCGCCGCAAGCTTGGCAAGCTGGTCTTGTCCGAGCATCGATCGGCGGTCTGTAATTCCTTCGCCCATCAGGCTCTGCGCGACGAGTTTTCGTGTCTGCAGAGCCGGGAGGAAGACAAGCGCACCGAACAGGAAGAGGGACACCGCCGCCACAAAGACGGCAATAGACACCAAAAAGCCCAGGTCCTGAACATTTGAAAACAAGTTTATTCATCGCTCCTGTCAGAAATCGAAATTGACCATTCGATACATGATGAAATCTCCTACCAAAGCCAACATCCCGAATAATGTGAAGATCGGGAATATGAGCTGATCGTGCCACACGCCCCCATAGTAAGAGGGAGAAATGATTTGAAGGATCAAGAACATAACGAGCGGGAACAGTGATATGACCCAGGCCGACACGCGCCCCTCGGCGGAGAGCGCCCTAATTTTCATTCGAAGCTTCTGCCTTTCACGCAGTACAGAGGACAGGTTGGACAAGATTTCAGTCAAATTGCCGCCCGTCTTGGCCTGGATCGACAGCGACACCGACAGCAAGTGTAGGCCCTCGAAGCCAACACGCTGCGAAAGCTTTCGCACGGCCTGCTCGATGCTGAGACCAAAGGCGATTTCGTCGGAGACGATGCCGAACTCGGTGCCGAGCGGATCCGGCATTTCGCGGGCGACCAGACCGATCGCGACCGAAGCGGGATGTCCGGCGCGCAGCGAACGGACGATCATGTCGAGAGCATCCGGCAACTGTTTGGCAAACTTCAGTATTCGTTTGTTGCGGGCGCGCCGGAGGACGAGAAGCGGCAGGACAAGCCCGACGACCAGAAAGACAATGAGCGCTGCCAAAGCGGAGAAATTGAAAAAGAGCGCCAGCAGCAACGCGATCACCAGTCCCGCAAGCAGGAACGTTGCGGCGAAGGTCAACGGATTCCCGGTAATGCCGGACTGGGTATAGAGCCTGTTCAGCCAGACCATTCCGAAAAGAAAGTCGCCTGAGTCCGTGAGGCCGCGCTCTCTCAGCAAACCCTGTAGCGTTTGTTCGGCAGGCACATCGCCAGCGAGCCGCTTCAGCCGGCGATTGACTGCCATGGACCGTGAGCGGCGACCGGCAAAGGAAAGATACAGGGCTTCGCCGGCGAGAATGAGAGAGGCCGCCGCCAGCATGTAGATGAAGTACAGCAGAGCTTGACCGGTCGGCATCAGAGGGCGACCTGCGGGTTGAAGGCGTCCTTGGCGAAGTGATGACCAAGCGTCGCGGCTTCCGGAGCGAAGCGCGGACGGACACCTGTTGCACGAAAATCTCCGATAACCTTGCCCTCGGCTGTGACCTCGCGGCGAACGAAGTGGTAGATTTCCTGAAGCTGGACGACATTGCCCTCCATGCCCGTCAGTTCCGATATGGAGGTGACACGCCGGCCGCCGTCCGAAAGACGCTGTGTCTGGACGATGATGTCGATGGCCGAGGCGATCTGCGCCCGGATCGACTCATGCGTCATCGGCATGCCGGCCATGCCGACCATCTGTTCGAGCCGCGAGATGGCGTCTCGCGGCGTGTTGGCATGGATGGTTGTCATCGAGCCTTCGTGACCGGTGTTCATCGCTTGCAGCATATCGAAAGCTTCCTCACCGCGAACCTCGCCGACGATGATGCGGTCCGGCCGCATGCGCAGCGCGTTCTTCAGCAGTTCGCGCTGGCGCACCTCGCCCTTGCCCTCGACATTGGGCGGGCGTGTCTCCAGCCGGCCTACATGCGGCTGCTGCAATTGCAGTTCCGCCGCATCCTCGATGGTGACCAGCCGCTCCCTTGAGGGGATATAACTCGACAATGCGTTGAGCAAGGTGGTCTTGCCGCTGCCGGTGCCGCCCGAAACCAGGATCGATTTGCGCGCCTGCACTGCGATCCGCAGCAGCTCGATCATGGGCGGACGGATCGAATTGAATGTCATCAAACGCTCGAGCGAATAGGGGTTCTTCGAGAATTTGCGGATCGATACCAGCGGGCCGTCGACCGAGATCGGCCGCACCGCGATGTTGACGCGTGAACCGTCTTCCAGCCGCGCATCGACCATTGGCGAAGATTCATCGACCCGCCTGCCGATTGCCGAAACGATCTTGTTGATGACGCGCAGCAGATGCGCCTCGTCGCGGAAACGGATTGCCGTCTCCTCGATCACGCCGCGCCGCTCTATGAAGACGCGCTTGTGGGTGTTGATCATGATGTCGGTAATCGAATCGTCCTTGAGCAATGGCTCGATCGGTCCGAGACCCAGCATCTCGTCGGCGGTGTCGCTGGTCAATTGATCGAGCTCGCGGGCATTCAGCGGGACGTTCCGATTTCGCACGAACTCGCGCACGATCGGACGGATCTCGTTCAGGATCTCATCCTTGGAGGCACTTTCAAGCGCGGTCAGGTTGAACCGGTCGATAAGATGGCGATGCAACTCGACCTTGAGCGTCAGGAAATCATCGCCATGCGATTCAATATCAGCGGCCGTCGAAAGGGGCTGGGCAACAGGCGACACCGCCAGCGGCTCGACCTTTGTCACTGCCTGCTGTTCGCTTGGCCCCTTGATGAACCGCCCCAGCATAA
The DNA here is from genome assembly GCF_001428185.1 of Mesorhizobium sp. Root695. Lineage (NCBI taxonomy): Bacteria > Pseudomonadati > Pseudomonadota > Alphaproteobacteria > Hyphomicrobiales > Phyllobacteriaceae > Mesorhizobium > Mesorhizobium sp. Root695. Next base: position 54,249 of record NZ_LMHO01000046.1, read on the forward strand.
TCGCTTATACTCCCCTTGGATGCGTATTAGCGGAAACTAAACGTTAACCAACCGGCGCACAAGCGCCCGGATGCCCTTCGCACAGCCATTACTTCAGACATAGTTAAGAGCAAGCGCCGGCAATCCTTTATTTATTTGACGCGGGCTGACTTCAGGGATTTCCCACTCCTCACGATTTCAATCCAACCCAATCTTTTGCCGAAAAATTGCCAGCACGCACCGTTAAGCCCTTAGATATAAAGGAATATGCATTATTGCTAATGCTTACCTAATTTCGCCACATGAGGGACGGAATTGTGAACGAATGGTTAAGGACGATTGAAAAATGAAAAGAATCAACGTCTTGGTAAGATTCGACTTTGAAATCTTCTTGCCGAATCACGTATATGAAAGTTAAGGAACCCTTAATCTCGTTTGACTCTGCGTTTTCTCGGGACCTAGGATCGAGATGACGGGGGATGCTTGGGTATGGATTTCATCCTTTGCTCTGTCTCGTCGGGTTCAAACCTCCAAAGGGAGAAATTGACATGAAGAAGCTCATGACGATGACCCGGCAGTTCCGCGACGACGAAAACGGCGCTGCCATGGTCGAATATTCCATCCTGATCGGAATCATTGCGGTCGCCGCGATCGGTTTCATCATCGGCATCGGCGGGTGGGTGACGGGCCGTTTCACCGGTCTGTGCGCGGCGATGGACGCCAGCGGTGTCGGCACCTGCGACACTGGCGCTGGTACCTGATCGGATAATCCTCAGGCCCGGAATTCACTTCCGGGCCTGAGTTCAAATCGCCGCGGGCGAATTCCCGCGTCTGCTGGGGCTTGGGGTTTATGCGTGCCAACACACTGATCATGATCGTGCTCGCCGGCGTGTTCGGCGTTCTCGCGGTCGTACTTGTCAACATATGGCTCGCCGGTCAGCGAAGCGCCATTGCGCAAACGGGCATCGTGCAAGGCAGCACGGTCGTCGTTGCGGCAATGCCTTTGAAGTTCGGCGATACGCTGAGCGCAGACAAATTGCGCGAAGTCGCATGGCCAGCGGGCGCGGTCCCAACCGGCGCCTTCAAGACGACGAAGGAGGCTCTGGCCGGAGAAGGCACCAGGCAGGCGCTGCAGACTATTAGTACCAACGAACCTGTCCTCGCCAGCAAGATCACCGGCCCTGGTCAGCGCGCCACGCTTTCGGCGGTGCTTGGCGAGGGTATGAAAGCGGTTTCCATCCGGGTCAACGACGTCCTCGGCGTTGCCGGCTTCGTCTTCCCTGGTGACCGGGTTGACGTGCTTTTGACGCGCACGGTGCGCGGCGACGATGGCGCGGACAAGAGTTTTGTCGACGTGCTGCTGCAGAGCATGAAGGTGCTGGCCATCGACCAGGTGGCCGATGTGAGCAAGGAAAGCCCGACGGTCGTGAAGTCGGTGACGCTCGAGGCCAGCACCAAGGATGCGCAGAAGCTGACATTGGCGGCAGGAGCCGGCCAATTGTCGCTGGCGCTGCGCCAGGCGGCCGCCAGCAAGGGCGAGACGACCGAACGGGTAACCCTTTCCGACCTGACGGGCGAGACGCCGGCCGATGTCGCCGCCAGGCAGGCGGAGCTCGACAAGAAGGCAGCCGCGGAAGCGGAGGCTGCAGCCGAGCGCAAGCGCGCCGAAGACAAGATTGCCGGTTTGACGCAGGCCGTGGAGAAAGTGGGAAGCCGCCTCGACGAGCTGGGAAAGGTGAAGCCAGCTCCAGCCGTGGCGGCGGCACCGCAGCCCGTCGTCAAGGAAGTGGTGAAGTATGTGCAGCCTGAACCGCCGGCACGGGCGACGATCGGCGTTTTTCGGGGCGTGAAGCTCGAGACATATGACGTGCCGCGGCAACAATAATTAAGCGCGGCGAAACGGAATGGGGCTGCGACCGGCAGCGATTGGAGAGACGGGGATGCGGGGATATTGGTTAGGGATAGCGACGGCCGCGTTGTCGTGCCTGGCAGCGCTGTTTCTGTCGAGCCTGGCGGCCGGTGCGGCCGACCGTTTCATCGACGTGTCCACTCCCGCCGTCCATCGTATCTTCCTGCCGATGTCGCAATCGGTGACCGTCCAGGTGAGTGCCAATCTGGGCGATATCGTCGTCGGCGACGAGAAGATCGCCGATGCCCAGCCGATGACCGACCGCACGCTCTATGTCATCGGCAAGGGCGCGGGCACCACCACGGTCAATCTGTTCTCCACCGACAAGCGCTCGCTCGGCGCCCTCCAGATCGAGGTCGGCGTCGATGTCAGCGACATGGCGCAGGCGATCCGCCAGGTGGCGCCGAAGTCGCGCATCGAAATCGGCTCGGTCAACGGCAGGGTCAGGCTTGGCGGCCATGTCAAGGACGGCGCCACGATGGCGACGATCATGGCGGTTGCGCAGCAATATGGTCCCGACGCCATTATCAACTCAGTCATCGTTGACGACAGCCAGCAGGTCAATCTCGAAGTGCGCGTGCTGGAAGCCAAGCGCAATGCCGGCCGCGATCTCGGCGTGTCGATCAAGAGCACGAACGGCGATGGCACGACCAAAACGGGAACCGGCATTGCTGCCGTCGACAAAGACAAAGTGGTGCTCGGATCGGGCACCTTGCTTAGCAACCTCCTGTCCAACTCCACTCCCTTCGGAGCGCTGCTGACCCGCGTCATCGACAGCAACATTAAAGTCGACTTGTACATCGAGGCGCTCGAGGCCAAAGGCGTGGTACGGATGCTCGCGAATCCCAACCTCACCACGCTTTCCGGCGAGGAAGCCAGCTTCAACGCCGGCGGCGAAGTCCCTATCCGCACTCTCGACAAAGATGGCCAGATAAGCATCGTGTACAAGCAATTCGGCGTCAATCTGGTGTTCACGCCGGTCGTACTCGACGACGGCAAGATCCACATGAGGCTGGCGCCGGAAGTCAGCGACCTGACCGGCTTCACCTCGGCCGGCGACCCGATCTTCACAAACCGCAAACTGGAAACCGTGGTCGAATTGCGCGATGGCCAAAGCTTCGCCGTCGGTGGGCTTCTGTCGAGCAAGACCACCAAGCTGCAGAACCAGGTGCCGTGGCTTGGCCAGGTGCCGGTGATCGGGACGCTGTTTCGCAATTCGAGCACCCAGAAGGAAGAGACCGAGCTGGTGGTGATCGTCACGCCGCACGTGGTGCGGCCGGTGAAACCCGGCGAGCAGTTGGCGACGCCGTTCGACAAGACGCGGCCCGCCAACGATCCGGAATTCTTCGTGCTCGGCCAGCTCGAAGTGAACAAGGACATGATCCGAAAATATGAAACGGGCGAAGGCGTCACCGGCCCCTATGGCCACATGCTGGACTTCAAATCAAAGGACAAGATGCTCTATGTCAAGAAATAGCGCCTTGATCCTCATTCTGGGCACCGGCCTGCTGACAGGCTGCGCCGCCGATTATCTCAACCACTATGACTCGGTGACCCTGGCTGCCGGCGACACGCAGAAGTTCAATTCGATGCTGCAGACGGTGGACCCGCTCAACCCGGCTTCGCGGAACACACATATCGAAGGCGACGGCGCTCGGGCCGCGGCTGTTGCCCAAGGGTACAAATATCCACCGCCGCCGCCGCCGCCGGCGCCGATCACGGTCAATGTCGGCGGGTCGGCAAACACGGTGAACTGAGCGGAAGGATGCGGAGGGCGCCGGGCCTGCGAGGAGCCCTGACGCGAGATGAAAGAAAGCAAGGTCATGTTTCGGACCATTCGCGCCTTCTGGAACGATCAACGCGGCGTAGCGATGATCCTCGTTGCCATCATGCTGCCGGTGATCATCGGCTTCGCACTGCTGGCCATCGATATGAGCCGGGCCAACGGATTGCATAACGATCTGCAGAAGGGTGTCGATGCGCTTGCGCTTGCGACGGCTGCGGAACTGGATGGGAGATCGGATTCGATCAACCGAGCCGAACTGGCCAAGACGACACTTCTAACCAACAAAACAAAGTTTTCAACGTCGGGCGATCACACACTCGCCTTGGCTGATGTGACCGTTAAATATTTGACTGGGATACCTGCCGACGACAGCATCGGGTTGAATGCCGCCGGTGTCGACACTAATGGCCATGACTGGTCAAGCACCGATCCCAAAGCCGTGACATTCTCGCTAGTGACAGTAAACCCTTCCGCGGACGCGGACGGCGCCGGTGCTTTCGCGACAATCTTTCCGGCGAGCTTTGTCGGCAGCAACGACACCTTCGATATCCGGCCACAGGCTGTGGCCGGGTTCGTGCAGTCGATCTGCGAAACCGTGCCGATCTTCATGTGCAACCCGTTCGAGACGGCCGACCCGTTGACTAGCAAAACGATCCAGCAGGCTTTCGCGTCGGGGGATACCTACAGTCGGGAATTCCGCATTCTGAAAGTGGACTCGAACCCTGGACCCGGCAACTTCGGGTTGATCGACAACAATCTTAGTTCACTGCGAGATGCCATAGCGATGGGCACCTCTGGCACCTGCTACAATCGCGATGCGCTCACCACGAAAACCGGCGTCACCTTGGGACAGGTCAATACTGGACTGAATACCCGGTTCGATCTCTACAGCGGCTCACTGAACAAGCAGAACAAGAACTGGGCCTATCGCCCGGCGAGCAATGTTCGCAAGGGCCAGAAGACCGGTTGCAGCAAATACGACCCCGTTACGGATGGAACGGCTCTGCCTCTCCCACCAGGAAGCAACTACGTCGACTCAAAAGGAATGTCCGATCAGATTGCGACGCAAGGCTTTTGGACAAGTTATTGGTCGATCAATCACGGCACGACATACCCCAACGTCCCTGCCGCCACCAACCCAACTGGCACCACCACTGCCCCCGCTTCCAGATATGACGTCTATAAATACGAGATTGCGCACGGGCTCGTCGGGGATAAGTCCCTGGCGCCGACAAAAGAAACCGGGACGCCCTCTTGCTACAAGGGGGACAACCCAACGCCGGATCCTGACCGCCGTCTGCTGAACATGGCGATCGTCGACTGCATCGCCAACACGGACAAAATTAACGGGCACGTCCAGATTAAGCCAGACGGCTATGCGAGCGTGTTCATCAACACTCCGGTTCAAAAGCAGGACAATACCAAGGACCCTGAAGATCCTTCGGCCGGCGAGAAGCCGATCAGCTTGGAGATCGTCGACGTCGATGGAGGGTTTGCCAACAACACTCTTGTCGACAAAGCATTCCGCAACGAAGCCCAGTTGTATCGGTGAAATCGACATGACCAGGTTCGGCAAAATCATCCGGCGGTTCCGAGGCGACGAAAGTGGCGCCGCTTTGGTGGAAGTCGCGATTACCGCACCACTCGTGCTGCTGTTATCGGCTGGTGTGTTCGAGTTCTCCAACATCCTGAACACGCGCCTGCTTCTCGAAGCCGGCGTTGAGGATGCGGGTCGTTACATGGCCCGATGCAGCAGCGATTGGGCGACCTGCAAGGCGCGAGCTCAAAACCTTGCAGCCTATGGGGCGATCGCTGGCGGCAGCGCCAGGGTGACTGGATGGCTTCCAGCGACAGTTGACATCACCAAGGCGGTCTCGCTGGACGCGGTTGATGCGGCCACGGGCACGCAGCTTTATCTCAGCAGCACGACCACGGTCGATGTCGTGGATGTCAGTACGTCCTATGCTTATCCGGACGTCGGCTTCTGGTCGTATCTCGGCTTTGGCGCTCTCACGCTGAGCGTGTCCCATCAGGAACGAGTCATTGGATGGTGACGGAGCGCATCAAGTTTTGGGCTAACCAGTCCGGAGCGACAGTGGTCGAAATGGCCATTGCAATGCCGCTGCTATTGACGCTTCTGCTTGGCTTCGTCGATTTCGGCTACGCCTTCTACCAGTGGAATGCTGGGAACAAAGCGGTGCAAGCCGGCGCAAGGCTGTCGCAGATTTCTACACCTGTCGCCAGCGGGCTTCTGGTCGAGACGATAGCGCAGAGCGATGTAACCAAAGTCGGCACTGCGGTACCCGCAAACACCTACAACTATATTTGCACGGCCAATACCGCTGGAAGTGTCTCTTGCATTTGTGGCACAGGCGCTACGTGTCAGAACCTCAATGTGAACCAGGCCGCCTTTGATTTCATTTTCAGCGGCAACAGCAGCCGGGCCGGAATGCAGACTTTCCTGCCAATGCTGGCGAAATCGGAAGTCAGGATTCAATACCAGGCATCCGGTCTCGGCTATTGGACGCGTCCCAGCGGGCCGGTGCCGACCATCACAGTCAGCATCACCAACCATCCCTTCCAGTTCTTCTTTCTGGGCGGATTGCTCGGATTCGCAAACATCACCATGCCCTCCATGCTGAGCACGGTTACGGGCGAAGACATGAAGAGCACCTGGCCATGAATGCCATCAACACCAAGGTTACGCCGACCAAGCGCAAGCAGGTGGCGCTGTTTTCGTCGGATCCGAATTTCAAGCGCGATGTGGCGACGCGGCTCGATGCGCTGGCGATCTATGACGTCAGGGTTTCCGAGACCAGCGACTTCCTCAAGGGGCCGGCCGCCGAGACGCGCCCGGGCATCGTCATCCTCGATCTCGGCAATGGCGAGTTGCTCGGCAGGCCTGGCATCGTCGAGGCGCGCGCGCTGTGGGCGACCGTGCCGCTGATCGCGGTTTCCGACGAGCTGACCTCGGAGCAGACGCGCGTGCTGGTGCGCATGAACGCCTCGGACTGGCTGCACAAGCCGCTCGACGGCAAGGAGCTGCTCAACGCGGTGACCTTCCACGACACCGGCAACCAGGGCGCGAAAAGCCGGATCATCACCTTCATCGGCGCCAGCGGCGGCGCCGGCGCCACGACGCTGGCGCTGTCGGCGGCCGAACATCTCGCCTCGAAATCGGCCGAGCGCGCGGCGTCCACCTGTCTCGTTGACCTGGATTTCCAGAGCGCCAATTGCGGCGCCTATCTCAATCTGTTCAACCAGTTCGACCTTGCCGGCATCATCGGCCAGCCGGAACGGCTCGATGTCGAGCTGATGGATGTCATCAAGCTTTCGCGCCCGTCCGGCCTCACCCTCTACGCGTTCGAGAGGCCGCAGCTGCCGTTCGAGCCGCATGGCAGCGATTTCGTCTTCCGGCTGCTGGACCTCGTGGCCTACCGCTTCGACGACATCGTCATCGACCTGCCCAATCTCGAAACGCCCTGGCACAATTCCGTGCTGTCGACGAGCGACGAGATCTTCATCGTCTTCGAACTCAATGTCGCTTCGCTGCGGCAAGGCAAGCGGCTCTACAAGAAGATCCGCGAACTGCGCGGCAATGCGGTCAACATCACGCTGGTCGCCAACAAGCACAAGCGCAAATGGTTCGGGAACCATTTTTCGCGCAGCGAGCTCGAAAAGATCTTCAAGGCGCCGCACATCAAGTCGGTGGCGCTGGACAACGCGCTTCTGACCGATGCGCTGAACAGGGCCATCCCACCTTCCGAAGTGGATGGACGGGCGCGCTTCAACAAGGATCTGAAGCGGATGTTCAAAGACCGGCTCGATGACGCTGCCCGATAAATATCGGATCGCGAGATACCGGATCGCTGGGCGGCTCGCCGGCGCCTGCGTGCTGGGCGTGGCGCTGGCGCTGTCCGTGCAGAACTTCGCCGAGGCGCGATCGGCACTCTCGGACCGGCCGCCGCTGCCGGCGATGGGGCCAAGCCTGCGCAAGGCCGTTGCCTTCACGACCACCGAGCAGCCGGGAACGATCATCATCCGCAAGGACGAGAAGGCGCTTTACCTGGTGATCCGCCAGGGCCAGGCGCTGCGCTACCAGATCAGCGTCGGACGCGACGGGTTTGGCTGGACCGGCACCGTCAAGGTGGGGGCGAAGACCGAATGGCCGGAGTGGCGCCCGCCGCAGGAAATGCGGGCCCGCCAGCCGGAGCTGCCGAAAATGGTGCCCGCCGGCCCGTACAATCCGCTCGGCGCAAGGGCGCTCTATCTGTCTCGTGACGGGCGCGACACGCTCTACCGCATTCACGGCACCAACGATCCGTCGGGTGTCGGCTTCGACGGAACGTCAGGCTGTTTTCGTCTTACTAACACGGATGTGATCGATCTTTTCAAGCGCGTCGCGGTCGGCGCAAAGGTGGTGGTCCAATGACGACGATCAGCGAACCGGACATGCCGGCGATCGACATCGGAAACCAGGAACAGCGCGCCATCGAGAAGCCCAGCAATCCCAGGACGATCGGCGTCGTGGTCGCCTGCGGTGCCTTGCTGCTCACCGTGATCAACATGGCGGCCGCGGTCTATCTCTATCGGGGCATGAGCGACCTGCGTTTCGTCGAAGCGCGGCTGGAGCAGCTCGGAGCGTTCGAGCAGCGGATCGCGGCGCGGCTCGACACGGTCAACAACGGCTTCCAGAGCCGGTTCGAGAAACTGGACAGCCAATTGCAAGGCAGCTTCAACGAAATCAACGGCGGCATTGCCCGGTTGGGACAGAATGTGCCGGCCGCCGGCGGCGAGGCCGTGTCGAGTGCCGCGGAACCGTCCGAGATCACCACCAGCACGCTGGCGCAAGCGCCAGAAGCTCTCGACGGCGCGAGCGCGGGCGAGCCCAGCGTCATCGAAGCGCCGCAAGCGCCAAGGAAGAGGACCGCGTCGGCGTCGCCCCCTGCCCCAAGCTCCAACTACCAGCGCATCGAGCAGCCTGACGGCAAGGTCTATTACCGCAGGACCAACTAGACTTTTGGGGCGTAGCTGGCGAAGACCGCCTGGAACGATCTAGAGATCGCGCTGCAGGGCCAGGATGCTGATGGCCCGGACGGACCGCTCCCGCGCTTCGGCGAGGAAGGCGATGTGGCAGTAGGCACAGGCCGCCGCCCCCAGAAGCAGCACCAGGCTGTTCTTCAAGGTGAAATCAACAGCCAGCGAAAACTGAAGGCCGCTAGGCGACGTGAATGCAGCAATCGTGCTCGCCGTTTCCGAATGGCTGCCGACCGCGATCATCAGCCCAGCGAAAATCAGGGCGACGTGGTTGGCGAGGAAGAAGAATGCCGACCTTCTGGCGTGGCACGCCATCCAACAGGCGATCGATGCGACGGCCAGGATGGCGGCGTCGACAGCCATCGAGCTGCCCAGGTAGACATCGACCTGCTGCCAAAGCATCACCGACAAGGGGCGCAATTCAAGCCATATCCACCATGCGGTGGGGCTGGCTGGATAGGCGCCCAGCAAGAAGGTCGCCATGCGCTCCCCTGCCAGGACCGCAAGAATGAGAAAGGGGAAGGCAAAAAGCAGAAGCGGCTGGCGTTTCATGTTCCCTCGACAATCTGCAAGCCAGGATAGACCGCATAGATTGCGCAAGGCTTAACGGCTCTCAGGATATCCTGATGGCACAATGTCGGATCATGGCTGAGTGGCGGTGGCATCTGGTCGATTCGCATCGATCCGGTAAGAATCCCCTTGCGCCTCAGTCTCGTGAACCGCAAACGACGCCACACCCCAGGATTGGACGCTTGATGAACGACACCCCCAAAACGCTGGCACCAGACTCGCTCGGGCCAACCGTGACCATTGGAGAGATATTGGTTGAGATCGTCGCGAGGGAGACAGGCGCCGGCTTCCGGGAACCGATCGACCTCATTGGTCCCTTTCCGAGCGGCGCCCCCGCCATCTTCATCGATCAATGCGCGCGTATGGGCGGAGCGGCCGCGATGGTGGGCGTGGTCGGCGACGACGATTTCGGCTTCGTCAACATCGAGCGCCTGAGACGAGACGGCGTAGACATCTCCGCCATCGCTGTTTCCCCGGATTATCCGACGGGCAGCGCCTTTGTTCGCTACCGCGAGGACGGAAGCCGCGATTTCGTCTACAACATCGCCAAATCCGCCGCAGCCCGGCTGGAATGGACCCCGCAGGTCGAGGCGTTGATCGCGCGTTGCGGGCATATCCACGTCATGGGAACGGTGTTCGCAAGCCCCGCCGCCTGGGCGATCACCGAACGCGCGATCCCCCTGATCACGGCACGCGGCGGCACGATGTCGCTCGATCCGAACCTGCGCAAGGAATTGCTGGCCCACGGCCAGACCGAGGAGAAATTCGCGGATCTGGTGGACAAAGCGGACCTGGTGCTGCCGTCGGGCAACGAATTGTTCCTGGCGGCCGGCATGGACGGCGAGGAACGCGCGATCGAGGCGCTGTTCAAACGAGGGGTCAAGGAGATCGCCGTCAAGCGCGGCGAACATGGCGCGTCGGCCCGTCAACGCACCGGCGCCCGCGCCGATTGCCCCGGCTCTTCAATGCGCTGAAGGGCCGGAAGGTGCCGGTGACGCTGTTTCTCCAGCACCTGCCTTCGGCGCTCGCTTGGGCCGACCGCGCCTGCGACGGCGAGGAGATCGCGATCGATCACGTCCAGCGAAGCATCGAGGTGTACGCTCGGGCATGCGGCACCTGAACCCGCGTCCGGCCCCTTCAGAGCCGATGGGCCGGGGGCTGGAACGCTTACAGCGATGGTCCCAATCGGATCGGGCTGCCGTCGCTGAAACGGGATTGACGGAACCTGTGGAGATTGTGCCCGGTCTCGTTGCCCTGGATCAAATCGGACAGGATACGGCCCATTCCGGGTCCTATGCCGAAGCCGTGGCCACTCATCCCGGTCGCGACAATGAGGCCTGGGATCGCAGCGGCCCGATCGACGATAGGCACGACATCCGGCATCGCATCGATCATGCCCGCCCAACTCGCCTTGATCGGCACTGTCTTGAATTGCGGGAAAAATTCCCTGAACCCGCTATCGATGGCGCGGAGCGCCGCAGCCTCGGGAGCGGGATTGAGGACGCGCATCCGTTCGAACGGGGTTTCCTTGTCAGCGTCCCATCTTCGCGGGGTTAACCAGCCGTCCGGATATCCGCGCGGCGCGGCCGGCAGGTAGCGTGTGCCAAAGGGATTGGCCATCAGGGCGCTGGCATATTTGCCCGCATGTCGAAATGCGTCCGGTCCTATGTAGAGTTGGCTACTGCCTCCCGATGCGAGCGTGTATCCGCCATCCTGCCTGCGACGGAACGCGATGCGTTCGTCCGCGGCGGCACCGGCGTGGATTTCGGCCATCGGCGCTGTCGCGGCGACGGTCGCCCTGACGCAGAGCTGCGGGATAGAGATGCCGTGCGCGCGCAGGAAGAGCGACGTCCAGGCGCCGCTGGCGACGAGGACGCTCGAGGTGGCGATGTGGCCCCGCTCGGTCCAGACGCCGCTGATCCGGCCCGCCGAGATGTCAAGCATACGTGCCGCACAATTCTCGATGATCGTGACGCCTTGCCGGGCGGCCAGGCGAGCGATCGCGGGCACGGCGACCCAAGGCTCGGCGCGCATGTCCGATGGGGTGGTCATGGCGCCTTTGAACGGTCGCGACATGGCCGGGATAAGACTTGCCACCTCACCTTGGTCGAGGAGACGCGTGTCGACGCCATGAGCCAGGGCGATCTTCAGGAATTTCGCGAAACCGGCCATCTCCTTATCCGTCCGCGCAAGATAGGTGACGCCCGTCTGCTTCAGCCCTATGTCCTCGCCGCACTCCTCGGCCAGTTGCCGCCAGAGGCGCTGCGCTTCGATCACGATCGGCAGTTCGTCGGCATCGCGACCCTGCTGCCGGATCCAGCCCCAATTGCGCGAGGACTGCTCGGCGGCGATGCGTCCCTTTTCCAGCAGCGTCACCGAGATGTTCCGTCGCGCCAGGAACAGTGCCGTGGTCACGCCAATGACGCCACCGCCGATGATCACGACTTCCGAGGTCTTCGGCAGCGGCTCTTGAAACTGGATTGGAGTGGCTTCGGTGAAGGGGAAGATTATCAAAGAGCACTGTCCCTATTGGTACGCTACGGCGGTATCCGGCTTAAAGACTTGTCTTGGCAGCGAGATTCGGCCGCTTCCGTGGAATGTCTGCGCCGCTTCAGCGCCGAGCACGCAAGCGGCCGCAAGAACCAAGCGTACTACGATGCCTATACACCGCAGAAACTCAAAGATCTCGCTGCGGCCCTCAAGGCCGCCACATCATCGGCGGGAATCGGCGCAACGCGCTATGGGGAGTCGCCAGTGGACCGGCCTCCAAGACTCACGTTTTGAAAGATCGGATGGAAAAAACATGAATGGTGCGTGTGGGGTCAATACATGTTTCGCCAATCCGCGACGAATGACCGGCAAGCCAGCCGCCACCTTGCTGCATTGCGACCCGGGTCTGGCAAACGGTCTCGCGAACCTTCACAACGCACGCCGAGCGAATACGCCGATAGTCAACCTCGTAGGTGGTCAGGCGACCCATCACCGCCAGTTGGACGCACCGCTGACGGCCGATACCGAAGTCTGGTCACGCCCCGGTTTCGCGGTGGGTCAGAACGTCAGCGACTTCACGCACCGTTGGAGAAGATGCCGCGGCCGCCGTCGAAGCCTCGCTGCACAGTCCCGGCGGTATAGCTACCCTCATATTGCCATCAGATGTCTGCTGGAATCCGGGCGGTGTTGTGGGATCGCCCCGAGCCGTGTCCGGCGCGCCCTGCAAGTGAGCCCTGACGCCGTCGCGGAATCGGCACGCCTGCTGCGTTCCCGCCGGCAAACGGCGATCATTCTTGGTGGCATGGCGTTGCGGGCGCCGCAGCTTGAACTGGCGAGCAGAATCGCCGCCGCAGCTGGTGCAAGGCTTTTTGCCCCCGTTTCAAATGCCCGTATCGAACGTGGCGAAGGGCGATATCCCGTCACGCGGCTACCCTACTCCATAGACCAGGCCGTGAAGGTGCTGTCGGACGTTTCCAATGTGATCCTGGTAGGCGCAATGCGTCCGGTGGCTTTCTTTGCCTACGCCGCGTTTCTTCAGCAGAGCTGCCCCGGCTGAAGCCGTTACAACCATGTCCAAAGGGCGCCGATTCCTGAACCGGGAAGAAAACGGACCGTGGGTTTACAGTTTGGCCGGCCACGCATTGAGCTGAATGCAGCATACGGCTGGTGGAGGGCATCACTCGTCCACCGCCAGATTTATGTCCTGTAAATCGCGGGACACCGATTCTACTCTCGTGGCGGCCGTGTCTTTTCTCGGGGTTGCTGCGTGGCAGCACCGAAATTCCGAGGCACGGTCTTTATGGTTGGGCCAATTTGATGCTCATTGCAGCCCGTTGCCTGGACCATCCGTGCTGCCGCCAAATGCCCGGAACAGGGTAGATTCGTTGACGAGTTGAGCAAGTAGGATCTCGGCGAGCGCCTCCTCGGCCATGCGACGTCGTTCCTGCACGTCGAGCCAGATGCGCGAGGTGATGGCACCGGCTCTATACCTTGCTTCGGTAAGCCGCTCCACTTCCTGCGCAAAGGGCGTTGCGCAGACGACGCGCCCGTTCGACGCAATCCGCCCGGGCGCTTAATTTAGCTGCGAGATTCTCGCCGCTTGCGTCTCCACGGTCTGTTCGACTTCCATGACTTCGAGGTCAGAAATGGCGCCACTTGCCCGCTGGGTCCGCACCAAAGCCTATGTTTGCCTGACATAAGCCAGGCTTCTTTCGGCCGAAGCGATCGATTGATTGGAACTCCGGCGAGAGCAGTTTAGAAGTCGATGGTGCTTCTGACTCCAACAACGAGGGCGTTGGGGATTGCCTGGCCGGTCGCATCATCCGCAGCTCCTCCGCCGGGATGGACAATGTACTGGAAATCCGGCTGAATATTCCACCATGGTGCCGCGACGAAGTTGTAATTCACCTCGAAGATGGTCTCGCCGGAACGTATTGGATACGCTGTGCCTGTTTCGGCCGCGGTGTCTCTATCAAGTCCTGATGCCGCATGGCTGATTCCTGAGTGACTGACGCCAACGGTCAGCGTATCGTCTTTGCGGTCTGGCAGTAGGCCGGTAAAGGCCAGCCCTGCGTCGACTCCCCACGCCACCAGATTCCTGTCAGACGGCGCCAACTGCCCGCGCAAGAAGCCACCGACTTTGGTGCCATTCCCCTCAAACAGCGTCTGGTCTACCAGGGCGTAGACACCCCAGTTCCCCGAATGCATGATCGGACCCACCGCTTGAGGCGACGCGCGCGACACCACATCGCCCGAACTGCTCAGGCCATATCGGTCATCGGCAAACGTGCTGGTGTGATACCAGCCACCGAGCTTGTAAGAAACCGATGGCCCGTCCGCCGCGCCGTCCGGATTGAGCTCATAGGCCAGCTCGGCCATCAGCAGGGCGCCACCGGTCAAACTGAATGTGGTGCCGTGAAAGTTGCAAACCTGCGGATCGTCTTGGCAATCCCGGCCGGCCGGGTCGCCGCTGAAAAGCCCACCGCGCACGACAACTTGCGGCTTGAGGTAAATGCCTGAAACCACACCGGGCGTCGCAAGCGGATAGGCCGGTCCGCCGCTCGGCATATCCGAGGCATTCAGCACAGGCCATCCAAACGCACCGTTGAGCAATTTCCCGGCCGAATTGCTCGTTGCGAAATCCTCGTCCGCCGAAACCTGCCCCAACCTGACAAAGCTGCCGTCTGCAAACGTTTGCTGGAGCCAGGCGGTGAAGAGCCGCGTCGTCGGAACCGCATCGATGTTACTTGGATCGCCGAGGCTGCCAACCTCAGCGGCGACATTGCGATCATTGAGATCGTGTATTTGATACAACGTCACATGGGCAGATCCACCCTGCCACAGACCCATCTTCTCAAAATCGAGGTCCAAGTTGACGTCGAAGCGACCTTCGTAGGCCGCGCCCTGGCGGATGCCGCCACTCGCCACATCCATGACCTCGCTGACGTAATCGAGGGTGAACTTAACGCCCTTGTCCTCAAGCGCCTTCCGGTCGCCATTCCAGTCCCCAGTCAGGTGATCCCATTGCCAGATTGAGTTACCCGCCTGGCCGGACGCGGCGGCGGCGCCGGCCGGAGCAGCGAGCAAGATTAAATCCGCCAAAAAAATGAATGACAGCGACCGTTGCAACCGACCGCATCGGGACTTCACTTGGCATCCTCCACGGGGGGCGAAACCTCGACCACAGACATCATTCGCCCAAGCTTCAGCCAATCACCGTGCAACGGGTTGAGCGAGCGCTCGACCGCGTGGCCGAGATAATCGTCGCGCACGGCGACCAAGGTGAGACATGGCTTCCGCTGTACGACTATCTTGAACATGCCCTAAAAGATTGCCAAGCGAAAGAAGAACGCCTTGCCGCAGCCCATCAGCGCGCTAAACGATTGAGGGATCGGCAGTACGATCTTCATGAGTTCTTCTTGCCACACTCTGATGTCGCCGCCTTCGCCGTACTTCGGACGGTCGATGGTGTGGCCCATCAGCATGCGCCGGAGTTCCTCATCCAGCCTGCCATTCTTCATGCGATCCTCAAACGACCAGTGCGATAAAGACATCGACGCTCATTTGGCGTTTTGCCTTCCATCGTTTCTTTTGCTCGGCGCTTTTGGTGCGGAGTTCGTCGCGGACGATTTCGTCGAAATAGAGCTTCAGCGCTTCCGAAATCTTGTCGTCAGGATGGGAGACAGTGCCAGTAACAGCGTCAACCACCGGAGAACTGGCAGGCTTTCCAATCGTCGCCTCGACCCGCTGTAGGATGGTGTCTAGCGGCTCGGCAACGAGGATGTCGGCGAGCGGACGATAGACGAACCCTAGCGCCTCTGCGCGCTTGATAGCGCGCCGGTAACGAATGTGCGCAGCTTCTGGGTTTTCGCCCAGTATAAGAGAGGACCATAACGCGTTATCGGCAGCCTCATGGAGATCACTCGCGGTGCGCGCCTTTAACCGGTCCGATGTGTCCAACGCGCGGCGTACGAAAACACCGCGATCATCGAGTTCTCGTAGCTCCTTTGGGACCCGTCGGTAGTAGTGGAAGCGATCGCCCCTTCGTTGCAGAAAGCGATCCGGATCATGCGCTTCGCGTCGCCTTCCCATATCTTTAAGATACCGTTTGTATCGCAATAAGTAACACAAACGGCCAAAATGGCGCAAGCGTCAACTCAGGAAATGCAAAATTCTTCAGCAAAATCAATAATTTGCAAGATTGGCCGATGGTACCGTTGGCTGGGATCGAACCAGCGACCTCCGGATCCACAATCCGGATGTCTAAGAAAATGGGCCTCGCACAATCTGTTGACGACCTGTGAAATTGTTAGGTTTGGTACCGGATAGTGTTCAAAGCTGCACCGCTTCGGCGATGCGAGAGCAAACCGATGACTAAGATGTGCAAGAGGGCCTTTTGGGGCCAACTTCCGCGGTTAGTCGTGCTTGCAGGCTTGGTCTTCAGGCGGTGGCCGCTGCAATTCTTGGCTTCCAGCGCAGGCGGATCCATTGCCGGATATTGTAGGCCAGCAGGGCCCACAGGGCTTCCGCTCCTGCCTTTGACAACCCGCGCACACGAAAGCGCCGCAGACCCAGCTTATCTTTCAGCCACGCATTGACGAACTCTGCGACACGCCCACGTTCGCGGATTAACGCTTTTGTCTCTGGCGAATTTTTCCGAAAGCGGAACGCACTCACTACAAGGTCTTCGTGTGTAACGACAATCGATCGTCCATAGCGCTGGTTGCCTGAGCAACATTGGCGGCGACTGGGGCATGGCCGACAATCGGTCGGGCTGGCCAGATAACACACCATCTTTCTTCCAGATCGCACATGGCCATAGCGGGCGGTGAGCGTCTTGCCCTCCGGACAAACGTAGCTGTCGGACGCCGTATCGTACTGGAACTTGTCGGGCAGGAAAGCGTCCGTTACCCCCAACACGAGCAAGCCGTTGCTTGGCGCGGCCATCAGTTTCAGTCCATGGCCCGACAAGTTCAATGTCTTTCTCGCGCGCGTCCAGAATGTTCGCCCGACTGGTATAGCCTGCATCCGGGTCCGGACGGCCCGTGATTGAGATCGTGTCACGCCATCTTTTCTCCGCCCCACTCAAATCTGGTGCCGCCAACCCAGAGGCAGCGGGGCAGAACCGCGATCTTGCGAGCATCCGCCCCTTTCGCTTTCTTCATGCCGATCCGCGTTGACGATCAATCGCAGGTTCTGTTCGCTGCTGTGCAGGGTTTGCTCGGCCGCTTTCTGTTCTCCGGCCTAAGGTTCCCATCCCTTTGGGCTGTTAGAGCTGATCCAAAAGTTGACATGCTGCGATAAGATCTCGCGTTCCAAACCCTTCAGTAAATCGCTGGTAAACACTTCCTAGCAGCGATCTGGCCTCCTGATTCTTACCCAAATCCCTCCACATTTGGGCAAGGGGAATTGCTGCCTTTAGTTCCCAACTGAAGGCGGATTGCTCTCGCGCGCAAGAAATTGACCTCAGAAGAAATTGCTCGGCAGAAGCAAGGTCCGGCTGCGGCATCATCAACTCGATCTCGCCTTGAGTTCGTAGCAACTCTGGCCGCCAGCATCGTTCGTTAACCAGATCGGCGCGTGACAACGCTACTTCAAGCACTTGCCGCGCTTCTTCACCACGTGCTGAAGCTGCCAACGCTTTTGATAATACACAGGACGTCGAAGACGCTATGATGCTGTATTGGCTGGAAAGCATGGTTGAGTAGCCTTGCTGGAGCATCTCCAACCCCGTCGAATCGTCCCCATTTACAAGCAGGAACTCGCCCTTCTGTGCACGGGCGATGGCCTGAAAGGCCGGGAGAGAATACTTGGACGCATGTGATAGCGCGCTCTCAATCGGCTCGGCCGCCATCTTATATGCGCCGCACCAAAAGAAGACGGGGATCGTCCAGACTAAGGCAAAGCAGTAGGAAGCATGATGGCTGTAGGCGCGCATGTGTTCTATTGTCTCATGGGCGGATTCGAGAGCTTGATCGGGAAAACCTCGCAGCCACAGGGATCGCGTCAAGGCCAGCCGCGCACGCGCTTCGCTAGCCAGGTCCAATTTCAAAGACGAGGCGGGAAACGCCTGCAACAGGAAGCCATTCTTGCAATGACGCAGCGCAGCTGCCTGATTGCCAGTCGCGTGATATGAGGCGCCAAGCAACCACTCTGAAAGAATTTTTTCGACGGGGTCGCCCGTTCGCTGAGCGATAGCGGCGCTTTCCTTCGCTGTAGCAATCGCACCTTCGAAATCACCATTGCGAACGAGATAGACATTGAAATCGGCGAGCAGATCGAATTGACGACGTTCGTCGTGTAAAATCTCTGACAGATGCAATGCGCGTTTGAACGCGTCCTTGACCTCGTTGACGCTTCCTGGAGCGTAGAGCGCCGATCGCGCCAGTGCGTAATATAATTGTAGCTCTAGTGATGTCCCACGATCTCTTTCAGGTAGCCCAGATATAGCTTGACGGCACCATCTCTGGCATTCTCCAAATTGGGAAATTTCCAGAAATATTGACACGGCATTGGTGGCAAGCTCGCGTCCGATGGCGGGATTGCCCCGATCGGAAAAACTCCACTCAAGCGCCTTGCGGATATTGCCTAGATGAGGAGTATATTTGGCCGCGTCCCTGCCATCAAATCCTTGTCCTGCCAAGCGCGATTTGAGGAAACTGTCGAAGTAGAGGGCGTGGCGCCCGGCTATTGCCCTTTCCTCGTCGCCAACCTTGAGCTTGGCAGAGGCGTATGCGCGCGTCGTATCCAGAAGTCGGTAGTAAACAAAGCCGCTAATCGATGAGATTGAAATCAGAGATTTGTCGGCTAAGCTTGCAATGATGGTCGCCAGTTTCTTTCTGTCATTATCCACAACACCCGCAACCGTATAGGCTGCATCGAGGGGGAATTGACCGATAAAAATTGAGAGTGTGCAGAGCGTTTTTTGCTCGCTTCCCGACAACAGGTTGAAACTCCAGTCAAGCATCGCCTGCAACGTTTGGTGCCTCGACGTGGCACTGCGCCGACCTTGAAATTGTAATGGATCGGCCTCATTGAGGAGGCTGGCCACTCCTCTAATGCCATACGTTCCCACTCGGCTTGCAGCGATCTCGATCGCCAACGCAATCCCATCAAGCCGTCGGCAGATGTCAGCTACAATGGGGGCATCGCTGTCCTGAAGGCCGTCCAAAAGCCCGCCGACAGCAGCTTTTTCCATAAAAAGTTGCACTGCCGGCGAAGCGAGAGCCGAAGCCGCAGACGGCGCGGCGTCAAGCGGCCAAGCAAGCGGCGGGAGCAAATGGACGTTCTCTAACTCGACGCGAAGTGCTTCTCTGCTCGTTGCCAAAATGTGGATGGACGGCGCCCCAGCGACTATATGTTTTGTCAGCGGCGCGACTGTCTCCATAACATGCTCGCAGCTGTCCAGAATGAGCAGGGCGCGCTTGTCCGCGAGAAACGCGGGTATAGCGTGATCTGGTACAAGGCCTTGCACAGAACATCCAATAGCGGCGGCAACCGCACTCGCAGCGTCGGCTTTGTCGTCCAGGGAACCAAGATCGACAAAGAAAACCATTTCGTTTCCAAAGTCAGACAGAAGCGCGTGGGCAACCGCTATCGCGACAGTAGTCTTTCCAATGCCGCCCGGCCCCACAACACTTACCAAGCGGTTTGACTGCACCTGCGCGATCAACTCTGCCAACGTTTCGGCGCGGCCAGCAATTGACCGCAACGGTGCAGGCAAGTTCTTTGGTTGCGGCAACCCGGCTTCACTATAGATAGAGCTAGTGCCGCTATGGGGTGAGCGCAGCAAAGGAGCAACGAACGCGTATCCTCGACCAGGTACGGTAATAACAAACCGATTTCCGTCTCTAGAGTCGCCGAGGACCTTACGAAGAGCGGCGATGTGGACTCGGAGATTGGCCTCTTCGACCGTCACATCCGGCCATACGATATCAATCAATTTACGTCCGCTCACGATCTCCGTGGGCCGATCGGTCAATGCGATCAGAATCTCGAGCGCGCGGCCACCGATTGCGATTGGCTCGCCATCTCTCGTAAGCAATCGTTTGATTGGTGTCAGCACGAAGCGACCAAAGGCAATTGTCGAGATGCCAGATTCGCTGTCGTTTGCCATGATCGAAGCCCTTGGCCTGGCCGGAGCTCGTCTCGTACATTTCCCTAATTCGCTATATGATCGACGTTAAGTCAAGGCGTTGTGGGGCCGCCGTGCGATGCCAGACTTCCGTGTCCACTATCGATCGCCGCTCTGTGCCGCCCAGGCTTTCTCACCCTCGATCATTCTTGAAATCATTCAACGACCGCGTAACCGTGCTGGGATATCTCGCTGAGAGCCGATCCCGGGCCATTTCCAGAAAGCGATTGGCCCCATCCGAGGATGACACCTCGGAAGCGCCGGGACAGCGATCTGGCCCTCAACATCTCTCGGCGCTTCCATCGAGAACAAACTACGCCGTCTTCCTCGGATGAATCTCCTTTTCGAACAGAGTCGGGAGGCAATGAGTGCATTCGCTCCGTTCTTCCAGGCAACGCCTACTTACTGCCTTTCTTGACACGGCCGCTCTCAAACGCGCTGCTGCTATTCACAGGGCTTGGGTTCACGCAAGGGTGATGCCTGTCGATGAAACCTCACCCGACGGGGCGCGTTGTCAGAGTTCAGCCAGTTAGAGGCGGCCCACTCGATGTATGATGCCTGGTTTTCCAAGCCAATATCTGTTGCCACCGGCATAAGCGGCGACATTCGAAACCTTACCAACGCTCGGCAAGCTCTTGACCTTCTCAACGATCATTGGCGCAACGGAGGAAGCGACAAGCACCGATCGGCGAAACGGGCATGCCAGCAGGCCTTGAATGGTAGTGTTCCGGCTGACGTGGCCAGAGACGCGTTTGTCGACGCGGCGCGCGAAGCGCACATGCTGGTCGAGTGATTTGCGTTTCGGACATAGGATTTGGTTGGGGTCGTCGATCAATTTTCGCCCGTCCAAACGGGCCATCACGCTAGCGAGGTCGCCATGAATGCAACAACCCGATTGCACGAACTCGGCCAAAGCCTCTGGTTGGACAACATCACCCGCGACCTGCTGAGCAGTGGCACCCTTCAGCGCTATTGCACCGAATTTTCGGTGACGGGATTGACGTCTAACCCCACGATTTTCGATGAGGCTATCAGAAACAGCACAGCTTACGACGAGGCCCTTCATCGAAAAGCCAGAGAAGGGAAAGCGGGCGAGCAGCTATTCTTCGAATTGGCGCTCGAAGACCTGACCCAGGCCGCGGCACTCTTCGGGCCGGTCCATGAAGCGACGGGCGGTATCGATGGCTGGGTTTCGCTGGAAGTTTCGCCTTTGCTGGCTAACGATGCCGGCGTCACTGTCGAGGCCGCCAAGCGATTGCACGCGCAGGCGCACTGTTCCAACCTCTTTATCAAGATTCCGGGCACGCCGGCTGGCGTCGAGGCCATAGAGGAATCGATCTTCGCCGGCGTGCCTGTGAATGTCACACTGCTGTTTTCGTGCGAGCAGTACTTAGCGGCGGCCGACGCGTATTGCCGAGGAATTCAGCGCCGGATCGATGCCGGGCTCGACCCGAAGATCGCCTCGGTCGCCTCAATCTTCGTCAGCCGCTGGGATAAGGCGGTGATGGATAAGGTTAGCCCAGCGCTGCGGAACCGCCTCGGCATCGCCATATCCGGGCAAGTCTATAAAGCCTACCGGGAGCGGCTTGCCTCTAGCGGATGGCGCAAGCTGGCCGATGCCGGCGCACTTTCCCAGCGTCTGCTATGGGCAAGTACCGGGACCAAGGATCCGAAGCTTCCGCAATCCTATTATATCGAAGCGCTCGCCGCGCCGGCTACCATCAACACCATTCCGGAGAAGACGCTCCATGCATTTTCGAAAGAGGGTGTGTTGCGCGGCGTCATGCGGGAGGACGGCGGCGACAGCGAAACCGTGCTTGGCGATTTTGCAAAAGCCGGCGTCGACATTCAGGCGCTTGCCGCGCAGCTCCAGTTGGAAGGCGCGCAATCCTTCACCAAATCATGGGCCGATCTGATGGCGGTGATTGCCTCGAAGAGCGAGCAGTTACATCGCGACGGTTCGGCCACCGGATGATGAGCGCGCCTCTCGCGGCCAGGACGTTGCCGCTCGCGAAACTTCCAGCATGGAAGGCGTTGCTGACGCATTGCGAGGAAGTACGCCCTTTGCATCTGCGACAGCTCTTCGCCGACGATCCCCAGCGTGGCAAGCGCTTCGCCATCGACGCCTGCGGACTTTATCTCGACTATTCGAAAAACCGCGTCACGGCTGAGACGATCCAGCTTCTCATTCAACTTGCCGAGGCTTGCAGCTTGCGTGAGCGCCTCGAAGCGATGTTCAAAGGGCAAAAGATCAATGTGACGGAGCGGCGCGCCGTGCTTCATACGGCACTGCGCGCGCCTGTCGGCGAGCAAATTTTGGTCGATGGCATCGACGTCGTGCCGGCAGTGCACGCGGTGCTCGGCAAGATGGCCGATTTCACGGACAAGATCCACCGCGGCACTTGGCGCGGCCATACTGGCCTGCCGATCCGCAACGTCATCAATATCGGTATCGGCGGCTCGGACCTCGGGCCGGTCATGGCCTATGAAGCGTTGCGGCACTACAGCCGGCGCGACATCATTTTCCGTTTCATCTCGAACATCGACGGTACCGACTTCGTGGAGGCGACGCGGGATCTGAATCCTGAAGAAACGCTGTTCGTCATCTGCTCGAAGACGTTCAAGACATTGGAAACGCTGACCAACGCCCATACGGCACGTGAATGGGTACTGCGAAAGTTAGGCGACGATCAGGCGGTGGCCCGGCATTTCGTCGCCGTCTCGACCAACACCGAAGGGGTCGCTGAGTTCGGCATCGACACCAATCAGATGTTTGGCATGTGGGATTGGGACGGCGGCCGCTATTCGATGGATTCAGCAGTCGGCCTGTCCACCATGCTCGCCATCGGCGCGGAGAATTTCCACGCGATGCTGTCGGGTTTCCACGACATGGACCAGCACTTCCGCACCGCGCCGTTCGATCGGAACCTGCCGGTCCTGATGGGCCTGCTCGCTGTCTGGTACACCAATTTCTTCGGGGCGCAGACGGTCGCGGTGCTGCCCTACGAGCAATATCTGAAGCGTTTTCCCGCCTATCTCCAGCAACTGACGATGGAAAGCAATGGCAAGCACGTCACGCTTGGCGGTACGAAAGTCGATTACCAGACAGGGCCGATCTATTGGGGCGAACCTGGCACCAACGGGCAGCATTCCTTCTACCAACTCATTCACCAGGGCACCAAACTGGTTCCATGCGACTTCATCGGGCTTTGTCGGGCATTGAACCCGCTGGGACGCCACCACGATCTCCTGATGGCAAATCTCTTCGCGCAAACCGAGGCTCTGGCCTTCGGCAAGACGCCAGAGGAGGTCAGGGCCGAAGGGACCCCGGACTGGCTGGTTCCGCACCGCACCTTCGAAGGCAACCGCCCCACCAACACCTTGCTTGCCGAACGCCTGACCCCAAGGACGCTGGGCAGCCTGGTCGCGCTCTACGAGCACAGCGTCTTCACGCAAGGCGTCATCTGGAACATCGACTCTTTTGACCAATGGGGCGTTGAGCTGGGCAAGGCCCTGGCCGAGAAAACAATCCCTGAACTGGAAGCCTCCCAGACCCCAAATCTCCGACATGACAGCTCGACCAACGCTTTGATCGAGCGCTATCGCCGGTTCCAAAAACGAAAGAAGTAAAGGGCGGTGAGCCCGGCCGCGCCTATGGCCCGACCAACATACTGCGGCGCAACCCAGCCAGCACTTGGACGATCGGGTTGCCTACATCCGATCAAAGGATCCCCATGAAACAGGTGCCACTCGACCAGCTCAGCATCAACACGCTGCGAATGCTTTCAATCGATGCGGTCCAGAAAGCAAAATCCGGCCATCCCGGAA
Organism: Mesorhizobium sp. Root695; assembly: GCF_001428185.1. Classification (NCBI taxonomy): domain Bacteria; kingdom Pseudomonadati; phylum Pseudomonadota; class Alphaproteobacteria; order Hyphomicrobiales; family Phyllobacteriaceae; genus Mesorhizobium; species Mesorhizobium sp. Root695. Next base: position 77,982 of record NZ_LMHO01000046.1, read on the forward strand.
CGCCGCTGGATGCCGCGCCGATGGCCTATTGCCTGTGGCAACGCTTCCTTCGCTACGACCCTGCCGACCCCGATTGGCCGAACCGCGACCGCTTCGTGCTGTCGGCCGGCCATGCCTGCGCCCTGCTCTACAGCCTGCTCTACCTGTGCGGCGTCAAGGCAAAGGGCGCGAGCTATCCATCGGGCGACCGGCTTGCCGTGACGCTGGACGATCTCAAGAGTTTTCGCCAGGCAGGCAGCCATTGCACGGGACATCCCGAATATGGCTGGACCTCGGGCGTGGAAACCACCACGGGGCCACTCGGACAAGGTGCGGCAACAAGCGTCGGCATGGCAATTGCGGAACGGTGGCTGGCGGCCACCTACAATCGACCCGATTATGATCTGTTCTCGCACAACGTCTATGCGCTGTGCAGTGACGGCGACATGATGGAAGGGCTCAGCAACGAGGCGGCATCGCTGGCTGGACACCTCCGATTGTCGAACCTCTGCTGGGTTTACGACGACAATCACATAACCATCGAGGGGCCGACTGGCCTTACTTTCACCGAAGACGTGGCAACCCGCTTCCTCGCGTACGGATGGCATGTCGAGCGGGTAAGCGATGCAAACGATCTGATGTTGCTGGACAAGGCTTATCAGACGTTCATCGATACGCATGACCGCCCCACGCTGATCATCGTTCAAAGCCATATCGGTTATGGCGCGCCGCATAAGCACGACACAAACAAAGCTCACGGAGAGCCACTGGGCGCCGAAGAAGTTCGGCTGACTAAGGAATTCTACGGCTGGGACCCGGACGCCGATTTCAAGGTTCCGGAAGGGGTCGCGGCGCATTTCCACGCACATATGGGCAAGCGTGGGGACGCCGCTCATGCCGCCTGGCGGAAATTGTTTTCCGCTTACCGGATGCAATATCCCGACCTGGCCAAACAGATCGACCAGATGCAGCGACGCGATGCTCCCTCCGGGTGGGACGCCACGTTGCCCGCCTTCTCAGCCGATGCGAAAGGCCTCGCGACGCGCGATTCGTCCGGTCAGGTGTTGAACGCCATTGCTGCACACATGCCATGGCTGCTGGGTGGGGCGGCGGACCTGTCGCCGTCAACGAAGACGAACCTCGAATTCGATTTCGCCGGCGACTTTCAGACCCCCGAGGGTGAACAGGCCGTCAGCTACCGCGGGCGGAATTTCCACTTCGGCCTGCGCGAACATGCCATGTGCGCCATCGGCAACGGCATGAGTCTGTCGATGCTGCGGCCGTTCGTTTCCAGCTTCCTGATCTTCACCGACTATTGCCGCGCGGCGCTGAGACTGAGTTCAATGATGGAGCTCCCGCTGATCTCCATCTGGACCCATGATTCCATCAGTCTCGGCGAGGACGGGCCAACCCATCAGCCCATCGAACAGCTTGCCTCGTTCCGCGCCATGCCCGGCATGGTTGTCCTCCGTCCGGCAGACGCGAACGAAGTCGTGGAGGCGTGGAAGGTCATCATGGATCTCAAGGACAGGCCTGTCTGCCTGGTTCTGACGCGACAGGCGGTGCCGACGCTCGATCGCTCGACCTATGCAAACGCAGTCGGCGTGGCGCGGGGCGCCTATGTACTCGCCGATGCTCCCGACGGCAAACCCGATGTCCTGCTGCTGGCGACCGGCAGTGAGGTCGCGCTCTGCGTGACCGCATATGAGCAACTGAAAGTCGAGGGCATCAAGGCACGCGTCGTCAGCATGCCGTCATGGGAATTGTTCGAAAGCCAACCGAAGGAGTATCGCGAGACGGTCCTGCCGCCCGCTATAACAGCCCGGGTTGCGGTAGAAGAAGCATCCGGTTTCGGATGGGAGCGTTATACGGGTTTCGACGGTGCTATCCTCGCTCTGCACAGTTTCGGCCTGTCCGCTCCATCAAAGGTCGTCTCAGAACACTTCGGATTCGAGCCGGTACAAGTCGTTGCGGCTGCCAAGGCGCAAATAGCCGGCCGCCGGTCAATCAAACAAGTCGGGATTGCCCGAACCGAATGAGGCGACCAGCATGACCATGAAAATCAGTGCATTGGCCGGAAAGCCGGCCCCGCCCGACCTGCTGGTCAATGTCGCCAAACTCGTCACCGCCTATTACTGCCAGGTACCGGACCCTGCCAACCCCTTGCAGCGGGTTGCGTTCGGCACGTCCGGGCATCGCGGCACGGCGTTTGAGAACACGTTCAACGAGGCGCATGTGCTGGCAATCAGCCAGGCCATTTGCCTCTACCGCAAGCGACTGGGCATCGACGGCCCCATATTCGTCGGCATCGACACCCATGCGCTATCGGAACCAGCCTTTGCGAGCGCCCTTGAGGTGCTTGCCGCGAACGGAGCGGAGGTGATGATGGCGGCCGGTGGCGAGTATACGCCCACCCCGGCCGTCTCGCATGCAATCCTCAACTACAACAATGGCCGCAAGACTGGACTCGCCGATGGCATCGTCGTCACGCCGTCGCACAACCCACCCGGCGACGGCGGCTTCAAGTACAATCCGCCTAATGGCGGGCCGGCGGATACCGATGTTACCGGCTGGATCGAAAAACGGGCCAATGAGTTGCTTGGCAGCGGCCTGAGAGATGTGCGGCGGATGCCGTTCGAGAAAGCCCTCCACGCGCCGACAACCCATGCCCACGACTTCTTGAATAGTTACGTGAACGATCTCGGCAATGTCATCGACATGGATGCCATTCGCGAAGCGCATGTCCGCATGGGCGTCGACCCGCTCGGCGGCGCGGGTGTCCACTACTGGCCAGCCATCGCCGACCGCTACAAGCTCGACTTGACCATCGTCAATCGGCAGGTCGATCCCACCTTTCGTTTCATGACGGTCGATTGGGATGGCCAGATCCGCATGGACCCGTCTTCATCCTACGCGATGCGAGGCCTTATCAGGCTGAAGGACCAATACGACATCGCTTTCGCATGCGACACCGATCACGACCGGCACGGCATCGTCACGCGCAGCGCCGGGTTGCTGCCGCCCAATCATTACTTGTCGGTGGCGATTGACTACCTGTTCCAGCATCGCGCTGAATGGCGCAAGGACGCCGCCGTGGGAAAGACGGTGGTGAGCAGCCAGATGATAGATCGCGTCAGCGCCAGGCTGAAGCGCAGACTGTATGAAGTGCCGGTCGGTTTCAAATGGTTCGCCGAGGGCCTTCAGGACGGCTCGCTGGGTTTTTGCGGCGAGGAAAGCGCTGGTGCGACGTTCATGCGCCGCAACGGCGCCGTCTGGACGACCGACAAGGATGGCATCGTTCCGGCGTTGCTGTCGGCCGAGATCACGGCAAGGATGGGTCGCGATCCCGGCGAGGTCTATCGCGACTTGACCAAGACGTTGGGCGAACCCGTCGCCGACCGGCTCCAGGCAACAGCAACCCCAGCGCAAAAAGAGAAACTGTCGAAGCTTTCACCGCATGAGATCACGTCGAAGACCTTGGCTGGAGAACCGATCCGGTCGGTGTTCAGCCGGGCACCGGGCAACAATGCCGAAATCGGCGGCGTCAAGGTGGCCACGGAAAACGGCTGGTTCGCCGCGCGCCCGTCAGGCACCGAGAAGATCTACAAGATCTACGGAGAGAGTTTTCGCGGACAGGACCATCTGCGCGCCATCCTCTCCGAGGCCCAGACGATCGTCGATCATGCGCTTGGTGCAGCCGGAGATACCTGAATTGGCGGGCGGCTGCGCTGGCCCTGCGGCTTGTGGCACGCCTCATTTGGCAGCAGCCCCGGCAAAGCCCGATGAAAGGGGCGGCATCGTAGCAGTCCTCCTCCGCTGCGCCTAAGAGTGGCCGTCGTCAACGTTCGGCGACGAATTCGGCGGGTATAGGACCGTTCCATCGTCGCGAACGACGGCGCCAGGTGTCAAATGCGCCTCGTCGACATGCGACGGTCCGAGAATATGCATCACACGCTCGCCTGCTGCGAGGAGATAGTCTGCGATGATCCGCCGGTGGCATCGCCACCAGACTGTTTCGGCACACATAATCGCGCACACCTGCTGGGCGCCTAGCTCCCGGAGGCGGGCAAAGCCAAGCTGGAAGGGCACTGTCAAAGCGTAGTCAGCATAGTTGCGGAAGCTACGGACCCGCCAATATGTGTTGGGGGAAGGCTCCGCGCCGCGCGTCTTTCCCCGAAGGCCGCCTAGCTCGGCTATATGCTCATAACCGATCTGCCACGGCGCCAATGTTGCCGGCAAGCCCAGCCCGTTGAACTGGGGATTGGTGCGCGATCTCGGCATCGCTCTCACATCAACAACGAGTCTGATGCCTTCTTGCTGAAGAAGGTCAGCAAATTCGTCGATCGTCCTCGTGGAGTGGCCTATCGTGAAAAAAGTGTTGGTCATGGCTCCAGCATCAAGGCGCCTGCGTCTGCCTATGACAAGCGATGGTTTCGAAATCAAAAGTGTCGTTTCTGCTACGTCCGCTAGTTTCTACGGAACCGACATCGATAGCGAGGGTTGTTGCGGTAGTCGGTGCAATTTAAGTGCCTGACGGCCGACGAAAACCTCCAGCGGGACGTTCAGACGATCGCCAGGGACAAGGAGAAACACCATGACCGACAAATTCAAGGTTGGCGAAAACGTGACTTGGAATTCCGAGGCCGGGCGGGTCAGCGGAACGATCGTTCGCGTGCATAGGCGCAATTTCGAGGTCGAGGGCTACATTCACCACGCCAGCGCCGAGACACCGCAGTACGAAATCAAAAGCGACAAGACCGACCATGTCGCATTCCACAAGGCCTCGGCGCTCAGCAAACTTCGCGGCTGACGCCATCAGAAAGCGACTGGCTGATGCCAAACTCTCTGCAGCCGCCTACGACCGAGCCGCTCCGCGCCAGTCTGAGCGACGCCGACGACCGCATCTTCCTCAATCGCTGGATGCCGCCGCAGAAAGGGATAGCGCCCAGGATCAGGATCGGGCGTCGCTGGATCAACACCTTATGGAGCCTTCCAATCGCCGCCGCGGCGCTGCTTTGCCTGATCGCGCTGGCTCAAAGTCTGCGTGAACTGCCGATGGTGGAAGTGTTCATCCGACAGAACCCCGGCATCCCTCAGTCCGCGGCTGCGGTGGACGCGGGCTTCCCATGGTGGCTGCAACTGCAGCACTTCCTGAACATGTTCTTCATGCTATTCATCATGCGGGCCGGCCTACAGATCCTGGCCGACCATCCCCGGCTTTATTGGGGGCGGGATTGCACGCCGGGAACCGACTGGTTCCGGTTCCAGGTTCCGGTGCCGAAGGACCGGATTTGGACGGCCAAGGACGACTCCGTCACACTGCCGACCTGGCTCGGTATTCCCGGCCTGCGTCATACCCTTGGGCTGTCGCGCTGGTGGCATTTTTCAATCAACCTGCTGTGGCTGATCAACGGCATCGCCTTTTATGCCCTGCTGTTCTCCACCGACCAATGGCGCAGGTTGGTGCCGCTGACCTGGGAGGTGTTTCCGGCCGCGATGTCGACAGCGATCCAGTATGCCTCGCTGAACTTTCCGGTCGACGAAGGCTGGACCCGCTACAACGGCCTGCAGCAGCTCAGCTATTTCATCACCGTATTCATCGCGGCGCCCCTCTCGATTGCCACCGGGCTGATGCAAAGTCCGGCAATCTCCAATGCGCTCGGGTGGTTCGGCAGGGTGTTCAATCGGCAGGCGATGCGCTCCGTTCACTTCATCTCATTCGCCTGGTTCGTGGCTTTCATCCTGGCGCATGGCGCCATGGTTTTCGTCACCGGCATCAGGCAGAACACCAACCACATGTTCGCCGGCGTCGACAACGCCTCTTGGTCAGGATTCCCGCTGTTTCTCCTTGCGATGGGCATCCTGCTCAGCACCTGGCTTGTGGTGTCGCCCTTCACCATCCGGTACGCCCGGCTGGTACAGCGCGTCGGAGCGTTCATGATTGGCTGGATCATGGGATTGGCCGAAGGTTGGGACCCGCGTTCGCAACTCACAAAGAAGGACATTTCCCCCTACTTCTGGCCGAACGGGACGATGCCGAATTCCAAGGAATTCGACGACCTCGTTGCTGAGAACTTCACCAGCTACAGGCTTCGCGTCAGCGGTCTTGTCGCCGCGCCGCGGGAATTCTCCCTATCCGACCTCAAGGCAATGTCGAAGCAGGCACAGATCACAACGCACTTCTGCATCCAGGGCTGGTCCGGCGTGGCCGAATGGGGCGGTGTACCCATGCGAGATATACTGAGTCTGGTGAAGCCGACGCCCGACGCACGCTACGCGGTGTTCTACTCATTGGCTGACGGCGCTGACGGAGGGCGCTACTATGACGTCCATAAGATCGAGAACATGTGTCACTCGCTGACCATCCTGGCCTATGAGATGAACGGAGCGCCCGTCAGCGTGCTGCACGGTGCGCCCTTGCGGCTCAGATGCGAAAACGAGTTGGGTTTCAAGATGGTCAAATGGGTCGCAGCGATCGAGTTTGTTCGCGATTTCGCCGACCTTGGCGCGGGACAGGGCGGTTACAATGAGGATCATGAGTTCTACGGCTATCGCATGCCGATTTGATCGGCGATAATAACGGGCGCTGTTGCCCTACGGACGATCCTGAGCGCCCACGGATTTTGACGCCAAAGCGATTTCACAGGAATAGGAACGATGTTGGTCGAGAAGATGTTGCCACGCGCGTTCGAGCGGCTCGCGGTAATCGAAGCAAAGGCTCAGATTAAAGAAGCGGCCAAAATGATGTCCAAGCCGCACACCGACCTCGTTGTGGTGTGTGAGCGAGGGAACATGGTCGGCGTCGTTACAAAGACCGACATTGTTGGTCAGATCAGTCAGTGTCTCGGATTCGGTTGTACGGCCAGCATAGACAGCATCATGACGCGCGATGTTACCTATTGCCGAGAGAATGAGGGGCTTCTTAATGTGTGGACGGTGATGAATGAACGGGGTCTTCAGCGCATTCCGGTTCTCGACGCGGGACAAAAGCCAATCGGCATTATTTACACACGAGATGCACTGCAAGCACTACTGGGCGAATCTGAGAACGAAGATGAACTTCTCCGCGATTACATATCGGGGGTCGGTTACCGATAGTGACCTTTTCTCTCATCCTTCTCTGCCTGGAAGGAGCAGTGTGTTTGCCTGCACCTTTGTCATGATCGCATCTTTTACGCTGTTGCTGGGCTTTTCCTTCGGCGGCGTCAAAGCCGGGTGATCGTCATGATCTGATACCGGCGGCGCCCGTGTCCGCAGTTGGAGGTGCGCCAATGCCTCCTTCAGTCTGTGGTCCGTGCGGATGCGCGGGATTGTAGTTATGCGTCGACGTCTCAAACGAGCCGATCCGCTGCCTCGTGAACCGCGGGCAGGAGACCTCGGCCGAGGAGGATTCGCTTGCCGAAAACCGCCGAGGGACAGCGTGTCCAACACCATTTCGACCAAAGCCGGATATTTGCGCGCCCTGACGCCGAGTGCGTCGCCAGGTTCGAATGCGAGTCCCGAGCCAGTCAGCGACAGTCGACGTGTCGGGTTTCCTTGCTCGACCCGCGTCCGGACAGGACAAGATTATCGATGATAGTCTTGGCGAGGTCGGAACTGTTGCCGGTCTCGCCGCCGAACAGGATCGTCAGCGATCACGAGGCAATCGCCAGCGGCGCGACCGACACCGGGTGGATGCTGATGGAGAAGCGATGTCTCCGAAAAGCGCGTGCGCGCCGTGATCGATGCCGGCGAGATAGCCGCTGATCCACAGCGCCTGGCCGGGCTTCAGCTAGGTCGCCAGAGCTGCAAGGCGTTCCCATTGTTATACGGTGAAGCCTGGGCCCGGAAATTCCAATGCCGTCATCTTGTCGCTTCCTTAAGCATGGTCCTGCCGCCGTCGGCTTGGCCGTTCAAAGGGGTACGCACGACGCAAATTGTGGTGGCGGGCCCGACCATTGCATTGCGCTTTTGGCCCAGACAAACGAATGATATTGCTGGCCGACTGCAAGAAGTTTGCAGTAAACAGCAATTTGAATAGAGGTTCTAACATTCATCCGAACGACACTTCTTTCTTTCCAAGAACGAGATATTCCATGGTCAGAAAGTACGGTCGGCCGATTCCAGTTTTTTGTCGTTTTGGAGTTCGATCGGCCCAACAGTTCCCGGTTTCCAATCCGAGGTTCCCGTGTCAGCCGACGAGTTGTCATAGCCGAGATTGGACCTAGCTGCGTCATCACGCGATCCTCGGCCGTCCGGTGGCAGTCGCGACAATGATGGCTTCGATGAAGCTGCGTTCCCCTTCAATTGTTGCAATCCTGATGTCCCGTGCGATCTCGATCCGCGCCTGATCGGTCCCGGCGCGCTCGGCAAGACCTGCCGCCAAGGCGCGAATGTGGGCTTCGCCGGCAGCCATCGCTTCGTCTTCGGTGTCATAGTCGTCCAGCCGCTGGCCTGAATTGAGACGAAAAAGCCCGATCTCTGGCTGGCTGACGCGCGCTTCCGCAGACATCCGCACCTGTCCTACGACGGCGCCCAGCGCATTTGCGACGTCAGCGTGTTCGGCGATGATGCAGTCATTACCGATCAACCGCGGTAGACCGGCATAGTGGAGAGATGCTGACGCCCCAAGGCCGATCACCGGCCGGTCGAGTGCGATCGTCAGCCGCGCCATGCCGCCACGTCGGCCAACCGCCCGCTGAACCAGCGGATTGGCAACGGAGACACCGCCATCCAGTCCGTCTTCGGCAAAGACTGTTTCAAGAATGGCTTCGGCCGAACGCCGGGTCACCGCGGTGAGAACCATCTCGGAAAAAGCTTCCGCGCCTTCGGCTACACGATGCCCCTGGCCGTCGCGCTTGCGTGCGAACAGTTCGGCGCCCAGTCGAGCCGCGACAGGATCCCAGTTCGCTTGCCGGCCTAGCACATGAGCCGCGTCGGATGGCGTGAAGCCCACGATATGCACCAGACCGCGCGCGACCAGGCGATTGAGTGTCGCGACCTGTGACGTCGATACCAGCAGCCGATCGAGCGCGGCGGGAATTGCCGAAATGTCAGCATAGAGCCTTGCCTCGGTAACCGTCAGGCCTGCAGCCAGACGCTCGGGTACACCTATTCGCAACGCGAAACGGCCATCCAGCCGACTCGTGTTGGGGCTGAGCAATTGCCGCCTGAGGCCCTTGTATATGGCATCGTCGTGCTTCACCGCGGCGAGCGCCAGCGGCACGAACCGACGGGGCCCGAGGACGATCGTCGAAGTCAGCGACCGCTCATGAAGCGAGACTTCCGAATCTCCACCGAGACCAAAGGTGCGCATGTCGACTGCTTCCACCATGGTTCGCATTTCGCCGACGGTGGCGCCTTCCGGATCGAGCCGCAGGCGGCCGCCGTCCAGAACGGCGATGTCGGTGGTGGTGCCGCCGATGTCGGACACCACGGCGTCATCGAGGCCGGTCATGTATCGCGCTCCCACCAGGCTTGCCGCCGGTCCTGACAGGATGGTCTCGATCGGCCGGGCGCGGGCGAATTCTGCGGTGACAAGCGCGCCGTCGCCGCGCACGACCATGAGCGGAGCGACGATCCCGCGTCTTGCCAGAAAGCCCTCGGTGGCGTCGACAAGACGATCGATCATCGAGATCAGTCGCGCATTGAGAAGCGTCGTAAGCGCCCGACGCGGGCCTCCGAGTTTCGACGACAGTTCGTGCGAACAGGTCACCGGAAGCCCGGTACGCTCTCGGATGACGTCACGTACCGCGATCTCATGTTCGGGATTGCGAACGGCAAAATAAGAGGCCACGGCAACGCCTGAAACCGTGTCGGCGAGGGACGGCAGCACAGCCACGAGAGCGTCCAGAACCAGCTCACGCGGATCGCCATGGACGTCATGTCCGCCTGGGCAAAAGATCACGGGATCGGAGCCGAGGGCTTTTGACAATCCGTTCCGGGCAAGATCGGCTTCAGCGAAGCCGATCATCACGAGGGCGACCCGTCCGCCCTGCCCTTCGACGAGGGCGTTGGTTGCGAGCGTTGTCGACATCGAGACGAGTTTGATCGCGCTGGGTTCGATGGCAGTCTCGGACAAAACAGCGTCGACGGCGCCGGCGATGCCCTCGGCAAGATCGTGCCGCGTGGTCAGCGATTTGGCCTTGGCCACGATGCCTGTGGATTCCGACCACAGCACGGCATCGGTGTAGGTGCCGCCGGTGTCGATGCCCAGATACAGAGGCGACGGCTGATGCGTATATGTGTTCATTTTATCAGTCGCCCAACCTGGGTCTCGGCGAGAAATATCTCGCGAGCTTGTTTGCTTCGCCGTCGAACGCGTTGGCGTCGGCGGGTTGATCACGCTTGATCGCAATATTAGGCCATACAGACGCGTACTCGGCGTTCAGCGCGAGCCAATCGTGGAGATCTGGCGCGGTGGGAATTTTGCAGCTGATGCAATTGTCGGTGACCACGAACGTCATGCGGCGTTTCTCAGCCATGGACGGTCAGGGCGATCGAACAAGAACAGCTTCAGACTTTCGGCGACGTGAGCGGCCTTCAGCCAACAGAGCCCGGCAGTCTCGCTGTCCATAAATTCGTCGCAACTGTCGCCAAACAAGACGAGGCACCGGTCGAGCAGACCGATCTCAAACTCACACATGTGCTTGCGAACCGCGACGAGACTTTTCCTGTCGTACCTAGTGGTCAGCATGACCGAGGACCAGAAATCGGACATCTTCGCCAGATGCGTTTCCCGATCGCCGAAAACGAGGCGCTCGAAAATCGGCCCGAGATCGGCGTCGGCTCGGATCTTGCCGCAGAAGGAATCGACGAGTTGTCTAATCTGCTCGTCGGGAATTGGACTGTCTGTATCAGGGGCTGGTCCAGCGCTCATCCGGCCCTTCAGACCACGCCGTAGGTCATATCGAGCGGAATGCGGTGATCATCGATACCCCGTACGCCAGCGGTGTTTTCAGCAAGGATGAGTGAGGCTTTCCGCTCCTGCTCCGACAGGTAGGCTCCCCAGAAGGTGACCACGCCGTTGGTAACAGTCACGTCCGAACTTCCCGTCGAGGGCCATGATTCGGATCGCAGGGCGTCAATAATCTCCAACCTGATAGTGCTGTCGTCATACGAGACCGGAGCGCGCCAACCTTTCCTGGCGACGACAAGGGCCCGCACCAGGCTCGCGCGGCTGACGATCCCCACCACCTGTCCGTCGCGAAGCACGGGGACACGCTTGATCCGATTGTGTTCAAGCAGGGTTGCGATCTCGACGACTGGCGTACTCTCGACCACCGTCGCAACCTGCTGTGTCATGACATCGATCACATGCTCGGAATGAGACTTGAGATAGCCTTGCGCCTGAGCCGCGTTGTTGGTGAAAAACCGAAGCCACCAGGAACAACCCCGCAGCGCCGTACCGATCTCGACCCGGCGGATCAGGTCGCCTTCACTGACGATGCCCAGCAGCGCACCTCGATCGATCACTGGCACGGCGCTGATCCCGTGCGACAGGAGAACATCGGCGACCTCGTCCACCGTACTGTCCGGCCCCACCGCGATGACCGGTGACGTCATGACGTCCTTGGCGATCAGCATTTCGTTCTCCTTCACCTGCTTGCAGGCGGCAGTACCGGCGGCAAGGTCGCTCCAGAGCCTTGCCCGTTGCCAGCATGGAGATGGATCGCGCGATAGAACTCCCTTGCATGGAAAGCATAGGCTTCCAGATCGACCGGATCGCCAACGAAAAGCCCGATGTCCTTGGCTTTCCGGAAGAACCAGGGAGCGGGCAAACCGGGATCGAGCGACTTCACGGCAACAGCCGCAAGCAATGGCAGGCCTTCGTCCGCATCGTCGTCCATCAGTTGTTCGAGTGCACCACGGATCACGCCTGTTGCTTCCGAACCAACCATGCTCTCGGCCAGTCTTGCATAGGTGATCGGCAGCCGGGTCTGTGCTTGCAGGAGCAGTTCCTCGCGCAGCCGCGTTGTGAGAGGGCTGTCATCCGCAGGTGCGATTGGGATGCCGTCTGCGTCAAGGCGATTGGCAGATACCCTTCGACCGACCACATGACGCCGTATGTCCGAGCCGGAAAGTATTCTGCCGAAATCGTGTTCAAGCCTGTCCATTATCATCATCGCCGACCTCAAGGTGCCCTTCGCGCGATATCGCCAAGAGTTCCCCTAGCGTTGAAACCTGCTGGCTGGCACCCAATCGGTCAATTTCGCTACGCGCGAGCTTCACTGATCCTTACATGCAAGACAAACGAAATTTATTGCCGCTTCGGCCCAATTATTTTGCATCAGGATTTCGATTGCGGTGAGTGGCGCAGCCCTTCCCTTTTCGGATTCGATGTGCATTTTTGATTGGATGAGGCTGCGTACCCGGAGTGTCCTGGCTTTCAGCAAGCGGTGATTTCGGCCCCGAAAACGGTAGCAGGAGATTTTATGATGATCACTGGGGCTCAATGCCGTGCCGCTCGCGCGCTGGTCGAATGGACCCGTGATAAGCTCGCCGGCAATTCAGGCGTGGATGCGTTGGTCGTCGAAGAATTCGAGCGCCGGATCAGCCTTCCTGACCGTGAGATATGCGACACGCTGCAAACCGCGCTTGAAAGCGCCGGCGCCGTTTTCATCGCCGAGAACGGCGGCGGTATCGGCGTTCGCCTGAAACTCAACCGCTCGGACGTCAAGCGGATCGGCGTTCTGGAGAATGAAGGCGGCATTGTCGGTATAGATGCCGTTCCATAGGCCCAAGGCCTTCGGGCTCAATGAATTCATGGTCGCAGCCCGTCGCTGGACAATCCAGGATCGGCATCGGCTTGATGTGCACACAAGGGAGGTGGCCCTCATGACGGTTATCTGGGGCGATCTCACCAAGGAGGAGCAGACGGCACTCAAGCGAATGAACCGAGGACCCTACCCATCTCTATCGAAAGCCTTGGCCGAACGTCTTGTCTTTCTCGGATTGGCTGAAGAAAGACCGGGCGGGACCGGGATAAACAGGGTCGGACGAGAGCTGGTGATAAGAACGTTGCTTCGCACTCACTCTGACTAGTTTAGGATTGATACCCGCCAAGCTGCATCGAAGTGGCCGACTTGACTTCCCGGATTGCTTCACCAACTATGGTGCTATGAACGCCGCAGTCAAAATTCGTCGCGATTTTCTTTTCCGGGTTTGCCCCATAGCGGGAATGTAGCCCCCGGCTCGGCTGCCATGCGCGCCCCGAGCCGAGGGGCGGTGCGTTTACCCACATGGGATGGTTCCGCAGGGCCTCAAGCCTCCGGAGCATCGGCGTTCCATCAAGATTTTCACGAATTGGCTCGATTCCAGCACCCTTGGCGGGCGGCTGGTCCGAGCAGAAGCACGAGTATTCAAATGCAAGATAACACGAAAACCCGGCGCAAGCCGAACATCCGCATTTCACAGTCGGACCATACGCGTCTGTCGGCAGTTGCGAGCACCGTGGCCGCGCGCAATCCGGAGGCCTCCGATGAACTGCTCGCCGAACTCGAGCGGGCACGTATCGTCGCCGATGGTTGGGTCTCCGCCGGCACCGTCCAGATGGGTTCGACGGTGACGTTCAAGCCCGATACTGGCAATGCCAAAACAGTCACGCTGGTTTTTCCTGGCGACGCGGATATCTCCGAAGGCAAGGTTTCAGTCCTCACGCCGATAGGCACGGCCCTGATCGGCCTCTCGGCCGGACAGTCGATCATGTGGGCCGCGCGCGATGGGCGCCGGCACGAACTGTCGGTGCTTGCCGTGGGCCAACCCGCTGCCGAAGGCGATGCAGTCGATCGGCGCACACCAGCGTCTTCGGCGATCGCGGCGGACGCCTAGACATGGGCGTTTCCATCCGTCTCCTCAATCACTCGGGCAGCCTGATCGCGGGAGTCTGACCCCTGCGCCGGCCTATCCAGGTCCGGCACAGGGGTAGTTTTCCACATCCGATCAAATGCTTGACGCCGGATCCCTTTCACGGGTCCGGCTTGGAGACGCACCATGCCCACTATCGAAAGCTGCCAACTGACCACCAAGGACTACACGATTCTTGAAGTGATGCAGGAGCGCCATCCCCGCGGCGATACCTTCTCGGCGATCCTTCAACGAAAAATTTCGAGCGCGGTTGTAATGTTTCGGGAAGACATCCCGGCAACTGTCGTGACACTCAGCACCCGCGTGGCTTATCGGGTAAACGACGGCCCTGCCGAAACACGCATCGTCGCACATGACGAGATGCGCGGTTTGGTTGGCATGCTTTTGCCGATCACCAATCCGCGAGGCCTGGCGCTGCTCGGCCTGGCCGAAGGTCAGTCCGTAACCATTCCGGCCGCGGACGGCAGCCTTGAAACGCTGACCGTGCATGAAGTGGTCTATCAGCCAGAAGCCGCGAGGCGCGAGAGATTGAAGCTAACTGGGAATGCAGCGTCGGCCCCATCGCGGCTGGGCGGCCCGGTTCTGCGCGTCGTCCATCGTTCCGATGAGCTGCAGGACAAAGCGGACAACAAGGTTGTGGCGACATTCGACACCGGGTTCGACGACCCGGGTCCGTCGGCCGCCTGAGTGCTCGTCTATCCCGAAGGCTGTGAAGGCGGGTAGACAAGCGTTCCGTAGGGTCTTGCTTTCACACCGCCGGTGAGGTTCGCCGGCTCGACCTTGTCATGGCCCATCAGATGAAAAACGGACTCGCGCGGCTAAGGAGATAGCCCGCGACGATCCTTCTGTGACAGCGCCACCAGAGCGTTTCCGCGCACATGACGGCGCATCGCCGCTGCCTGCCGAGGGACACAAGCCGGTCCGGGCGGCAATGAAACTCCACCGACAGCGCGTAGTCGGCATAGTTGTGAAAACTCTGGTTGATCCAGAATGCGTTGAGCGTCGGTGGAATGTCGTGCACCTAGCCGCACAGGCCGCCAAGCTCGGCAATGTGCTCATATCCTATCCCGAACGCTGCCAGGCATTCCGGCTGCACCTCGCTATTGAACCACGGGTTCGCCCCGATCGTCGGACGATCCTGATGTCAACCGTCAGGGCGATCTCTCCAACCCGCAGCAGGGCGACGGATTCAGCAATCGACCGAGTCTAGTAACCGATGGTGTGGAACAGACAAGGCATGCTCGGTCAATCCGTGTCGAACCATCCTTCCAGTCACGCGAACCATGGCTTCGCGCCTGGAGGGACGATCATTTCACAACTTGCTTCAATCCGCGTAGCGCCTCCTGCACGTCGGCTCGCGCCTCGCCTGCTTCCGGATAGACTGCATAGGCCGGATAGGTGAATTCCGGCGCGCCTTCTACCACCTCCAACTGCCCCGCCTCTATATGGGGAGCTGCCGCGCCCCTGCGGAAATAACCCATTCCGCCGGCGCGCAGGATATAGCTCAGCCCGAGCGGACCAAGGCCGACCATCAATCCCGGCTCGCCGAAGGCAGAGGAACTGGCACCATGCTGGGCCGCAAATAGCGGCCCCCAGTCTACATAGACATAGTCCCTGGGGCCGACCGGTTCCCCGTCTCGGTCCGTGGTCCGAACCAGGACGAGCTGCTCCTCGACCAGAAGCTCTACCCTGAAACCCGGCAGCAGCTTCGGCGCATAGAGCACCGCAATGTCCAGGACGCCAGTCCTGAGCTGCTCGATGAGCTGGTCCGGCACACCGACCTGGGCTTGGATGGCGATTTCCGGCCTGGCCCCCTTCATCCAGACCAGCCAGTCGAGCAGCAGCGGATTCCACAGGCTGAGCTCTCCGCCCAGGGCAACGACGCTTGTCCGCCCCGATGGGATGGCGAGCTGGTGCCGTGCCCGCTCCCAGATTTGCACGAATGACTGGGCAAATCGCTCGAACTCCCGGCCCGCCGGCGTCAGTTGCGCGCCATTGCGGTTGCGGATGAAGAGCTGGCGTCCAAGCTCTTCCTCCAGCGTGCGTATCCGCGCGCTGACAGTTGTCTGGGTGACGTGGAGTCGGTCGGCGGCTCTCAGAAAGCTACCGGAATGGACGATTTCCAAAAACGTGCGCGCGCGGTCGATGTCCATCACAGCGTCCATATTAGTGCAATAATCTTGCACTAATACAGCATTTAATTCCGTTTGCCTTCCTGTTTTACGCAGCGCAACGTCCACGTATGCGGGTCTCGGCTGCAACGGATATGGAGCGTGCGATGTCTGATCAGGAGGATGTTTACCCGGAGACGAGAGAATACGCCTCTCCGCCATGCTTCATGCATGAGCTTGTCCCCGGGTACGGCACTGAGCCGGCCGTTCAGGACGCATGGCCCGACGTCTGTCGATGGCGCAAGGCGGAACGCAAGCGCCTGATCGATGAGCGTCTCGCGATCGACGCCGAGGAACGCAATGCGAGGTCTTCACGTATCGCTTCCGCTCTCGACCTGGCTGTCGGCCGGGTGAGCGGGCGGATCGTCAGCGGCTACTGGCCATTCCGCGGCGAGCCCGATCTCCGCAACTGGGCGATAAAGGTGATCGAGCGCGGCGGGCGAATCGCGCTGCCGGTCGTCATCAAGAAGGGCTGGCCGCTGGAGTTTCGTATCTGGGGGCCGGGAGACCCGCTTGAACGCGGCATCTGGAACATTCTTGTCCCGTCACACGGGCCATCGGTCCAGCCAGATGTGGTCATCGCGCCTGTTGTCGGTTTCGACCAGGCCAACTATCGCCTGGGGTATGGCGGCGGCTTCTTCGACCGGACCCTGGCCGCCGCGCCGAAGAGGCCGCTCGTCGTGGGCGTGGGTTACGCCGGCAGCAGGATCGAGACCATCTATCCTCAGCCACACGACATTCCGATGGATGTGATCGTCACGGATGAATGAGTGCAGGCAAGGCCTGATCCCCTCGTGACGGAGGATCGCGGATGCCGTCCATCGTCGAGGCCGTCTTGCCTGCCAGCAGTGAAGAGCAGGAAGCACACCATGTCTAATCCAGCCACGACCTTGGATGATCACAGGCCCCGGTTTCTCGTCCGGTGGCTGCTCTCGACCAACCACAAGGATATCGGGACGCTTTATCTGATCTTCTCGATCATGGCAGGAGTACTCGGCACCGCGTTCTCGGTGCTGATCCGGATGGAGCTTCAGGAACCGGGGCTGCAGATATTCGCCGACCCCTCTGTCTACAATGTCGTCGTCAGCGCCCACGGCCTGGTCATGATCTTTTTCGTCCTCATGCCGGCGCTGATCGGCGGCTTCGGCAATTGGATGGTGCCGATCATGATCGGCGCGCCCGATATGGCTTTTCCGCGCATGAACAACATTTCCTTCTGGCTGTTGGTGATGTCGTTTATCCTCTTCATCACCTCGATGTTCGTTCCAGGAGCACCCGGCACGCTCGGCCATGGCGGTGGCTGGACGCTCTATCCGCCACTGTCGACCTCAGGCCAGCCCGGCCCTGCCGTCGACCTCGTCATCCTTTCGATCCACCTTGCAGGAGCGTCATCGATCCTCGGTGCGATCAACTTCATTACGACCATTTTCAACATGCGCGCACCCGGCATGACAATGCACAAGATGCCTCTGTTTGCCTGGTCGATGCTGGTCACCGCCTTCATGCTTCTCATGTCGCTGCCCGTGCTTGCCGGCGCGATCACGATGCTGCTCACGGACCGCAACTTCGGCACGACTTTCTTCGTGCCCGAAGCCGGCGGCGATCCGATCCTGTACCAGCATCTGTTCTGGTTCTTCGGCCATCCCGAAGTCTACATCATGATCCTGCCCGGCTTCGGCATCATCAGCCATGTCATCTCGACTTTCGCCAAGAAGCCGATCTTCGGCTATATCGGCATGGCCTATGCGATGGTGGCGATCGGCGCGATCGGTTTCGTGGTTTGGGCTCACCATATGTATACGGTTGGCCTGTCCGCCGACACCCAGCGCTACTTCGCCTTCGCCTCGATGGTCATCGCCGTTCCAACCGGGGTGAAGGTGTTTTCGTGGCTGGCGACCATGTGGGGAGGATCGATCGAGTTCAAGACGCCGATGCTATGGGCTCTCGGCTTTGTTCTGCTCTTCACCATTGGCGGCGTCACCGGGATCATGGTCGCTAGCCCCGGCATCGACCGCTCGCTGCACGACACCTATTTTGTGATCGCCCACTTCCACTATGTGCTGTCCTTGGGCGCGGTCTTCGCCATCTTCGCCGGCTTTTATTACTGGTTCCCGAAGATGACTGGTTTCATGTACAGCGAAACGCTGGGCAAGCTGCATTTCTGGCTGATGTTCATCGGCGTCAACCTCGTCTTCTTCCCGCAGCATTTTCTGGGCATGGCCGGCATGCCGCGACGCTATGCCGACTACCCCGACGCATTTGCCGGCTGGAATTTCATTTCCTCGATCGGGTCCTACATTTCAACGGCCGGACTAGTCGTCTTCTTCATCACGGTGGCGGAAGCTTTCAGCCGCGGACGCCAGGCTGGCGCCAATCCTTGGGGCGAAGGGGCGACCACGCTCGAATGGCAACTGCCATCGCCGCCGCCCTTCCATCAGTGGGAGAAGCTGCCGCGCATTCTCTAGCTTCGCCTCCTGCTCCAAATCGGCGCCTGCTGTCACTTCGATATTTTGTCGGGAGAACGACATGAATGAGACCGCAGATCCAAACA
This sequence comes from Mesorhizobium sp. Root695, assembly GCF_001428185.1. Classification (NCBI taxonomy): domain Bacteria; kingdom Pseudomonadati; phylum Pseudomonadota; class Alphaproteobacteria; order Hyphomicrobiales; family Phyllobacteriaceae; genus Mesorhizobium; species Mesorhizobium sp. Root695. The sequence goes on from NZ_LMHO01000046.1 coordinate 96,528, forward strand.
ACCAGATCCTGCTCGTGGCGATCATCGCGTTCTATTGGGCGTTGCTGGGCATTTGGGATCAACTTCTGCCGCGTTCGGGAGAAGACAAGGCCAAGCGAGACGATGCGCCGACGGACAGGCGGACCAGCGGTGCCGAACACACTTCCTCCGCCGACACCTCCTCGGAGGGGATTCGAAAGATCGACCTGGATTTCGACGTCGCCGCGTTTCTGGCCGGCGCCAGGACAGCCTATGAAACTATCCTGCGGGCCTATGTGGACAGTGACATCCAGACGTTGAAGCGCCTTGTCGGGCCGGAAGTGCTTGATACCTTCGAGCGAGCCATTGCCGGACGCCGGGATCACGAGGAGACACTGCATCTCACCTTCATCGGCACCAGCGAAGCGAAGGTCGTCGATACTCTCGAGGAGGACGGTACCGCTGAGATTGTTGTTCGCTTCGTTTCCGACGTGGTCAGCGTTACCCGCTCGGCCAACGATGCGATCGTCGCCGGCGATCCCGAGCAGATCGTCGAGGTGATCGATACGTGGACGTTCGCCTGTGAAATCCCGTCAACGAAGCTGAATTGGATGTTGATCGCCACGGACGGCGAATGACAGCATGTGCCGTTCCGATAAGTCCGCCTGACAGCCGATGGCTGATGAGCCGTCCACCCGGACGATCATTGCTGTGAGAAGGGCGCCGGCCGGCGTGCTCGTGAATCCTCGGTTACTCGAACATGATCCGAGCGGTACCTCTTTCGGCGATCAACAATCTCCGAGCTTCCTGGATCCTCTCAGCCTGTTGTTTGGTATAGGGTCCCATCGGCCGGGTCTTTGCATCGCCGCGACAGACCCGGCAATACCAGTGGCCGCTGTCGCAGAAGATTTCAACCGAGGTTGGCGTATCGTCGGACGCCTCGTCGGCGACGTCCTTAGTGAACTTGACGATCTTTGAATAATGCTGAGTAGGTGCAACCGCGTACAAACCGTTGTTAGTGTCAAGTTCCTGTTGCATTGTGGACATCAGTCAAACTCCTCTCTGTCGCGATGGCACACCGTTCCGTCATACTGGCTACGCTCTCCCGTGCCCGAGAGTGCTTGCTAATTTGCCATTTGGCGCTCCATTTCCACTTCGGCCTCTAGACTTTCGATGTCGCGAAAGATCGAGGCGACAGCCAGTGTGCGCCCTGCGCGTTTGAAGTGGAGCAGGCAATCCTTGGCTGTGATGTCTCCATCGACCGCGATCTCATCCCATTGCCCGGCATGACCGACATAGTTGATGGAAACGTCGTAATGCTGACTCCAGAAGAACGGCACGGCCGCGAATTTCTCCCGATGGTCGAGCATGTTCCGGGCCGCAGTCTGCCCCTGTCTCTCGGCAACCACCCAATGCTCGACGCGAATGTTCTCGCCGCTGTGAGGATCTGGCCATCTCGCAATGTCGCCGGCCGCGAAGATCCCTGGCTCGCTCGTCTCCAGAAAAGCGTCCACAACAACGCCGTGGTCAACGACCAGCCCGGCCTTCTCGGCGAGCCCGATCCGCGGTCGCACGCCAATGCCGGCGACGACGAGGTCCGCCGTCAACGTACCACCATTGGTGAGGTTAACCCTGCTACCATCGATGCTACTCGCGGTGTCCCCGAGATGGAATACGACGCCATTCTCCTCGTGGAGTGCGCGGATGAAGTCGCCCATTTGCGGACCGAGGACCCGTTCCATGGGTCGTTTATCCGGCGCCACGACATGAACGTCGATACCGCGCGAGCGCAGGGCCGCGGCAACCTCCAGGCCGATGAAACTGGCGCCAAGCACGACGGCGCTGCGCGCAATCGTCGCTCGCTCGATGATCGCCTTGCAATCCGCGAACGAGCGCAGCGTGTGAACGTGTGGCTGGTCGGCGCCGGGAATGGTGAGGCGCACCGGTTCGGCCCCCGTGGCAAACAGCAGCCTGTCGTAAGGAACCGTGCCTTTATCCGCGAGGACAACCTCGCTGGAATGCAGGTCGATGTGAACGGCCTTCGTATTGAGACGCAGGTCGATGTCGTTTTTTGAGTAGAACTTCTCCCCGCGGAGCGGAATCCAATCCTCCGGTGCCTTTCCGGCGAGGTAGTCCTTGGAGAGGTTCGGTCGGTCGACGGGAGGCGCTTGGTCATCGCTGATCATGACGATGCTGCCCTGGTACTGTTCGCGCCGCAGTGTTTCGGCGGCTGCGAAACCAGCTGCCCCGCCGCCGACAATAACGATTTTCTCTGGAACCTTGCCTGAGCTTGCATCACGCCGTTCTGGAGCCGTCCTTTTGCGCTTCTCGCCCACGAATAGTCGACCATCGCGTTCTTCCACCGACCAGCAAGCGAGTGGGTTGAAGGCAGGGGCGTGCAAGGCTTCGCCTGTGCGTAAATCGAAACACGCGTGATGCCAGGGACACCGGACGGTATCCTCCACCACAAGACCGTCAGCGAGCGGCCCACCGTAATGTGTGCATGTCGCGCCAATGGCGAAGACCTCGGCCCCGCGACGCACCAACAAAACCTGCTCGTCGCCGCAATGACCGACAAGCTTTGCACCATCGGGAAGATCGGACAACGCGATGCCCCGGAACAGATCCGGTCCGGTCGGCTTGCTTTGGTCTTGGGTCATTGCCTTCTCCCTTGAGGATCCAGGATCGGAGACGTCCTCTGCAATCGAGAAGCGGGAATTCTTCAGGTAATCTTTGAGTTCAACGGTAGCTTCTCGCTATTCCCGACATCGTGCAAACGAATTTAATCGGCGGTTGCGTGCAAATTTAATGATAGGAACAGGCGGTCCGGCGCATCTACAGGATCGCTTGCCCCCTCTTGCGCCAGAAAGAGGCCCGTCGGTGAGCGGGTGTCTGGCAAGGTTCGGAGCGCCGTCGGTGGCCCGGCCTCGATATCGGCGCCTGTGATGTGATCGCGGCCTGTTTGGCATCGAGAGGGGTGATGGCGCTCCATGCGGAATGCCCAACCTGCCAATGCCATGAGCACTCCGAATGAGCCTCGGCCTTCAGCAGAGTGCGGTTCAACGCAAGCCTTGCCGAAATGCATTTGCGTCCACCGTCATGATCGTGTTTCTAAAACACACATTGACAATGTATGTTTTAGTTGGGATGCTTGCTCGAGTCTATTGCCAAACACAATGAGAACCGAACCCGTGTGGCAGTCTGGATGTGTCTGGCGTGATGCCAAAAGCCGCCTTGGCCTTGCGGAAATGGGAGCGCGCACATGAGCGGGAACAGTCGGAGCAAGAGAACGATCATCATTGACGGCGTCCCGTTGCCGGATCTGCTTGACGAGACCATGATCCATAATGTGGTTCACGGCTTCTACGACGGGATTCGCCGCGATGAACTTCTCGGTCCTATCTTCCAGCAGAGGATACAGCCCGACGAGTGGCCGCATCATCTGGCAAAGATGTGTGACTTCTGGTCGGCGACACTGTTGCGGACGGCCCGATATCAAGGGCGGCCACTGCCGCCACACCTGGCGATAGCTGGTCTTGGCGAGGTGCATTTCCGCCGTTGGCTGAAATTGTTTCGCGCCACGGTGCATGGCATCTGCCCGCCCGACGTCGCGGCGCTGTTCATCGATCGCGCGCTGCGCATCGCTCACAGCTTTCGTCTTGCAGTCGCCTTCAGTCGCGGCGAGACCACGATTGGCATCGAACCGATTGCCGAGAAAGACCTGTGATGACGAATTGGTTGTGAGTGGTTCCGGTGACGGCGCGCCAACCCAAGAGAGGACCCGCCCATGAGGCTGACCAACTTCTCGGACTATGCTTTGAGGATGCTGATGTACGCCGCCTGCGCTGGTGATCGCCTGATCACGATCGAGGAGACTGCCCGCATCTTCAAGGTGTCGAAGACACACCTCAACAAAGTCGCCAACACCCTGACTCGCGGCGGCTATCTGAAGGCGGTGCGCGGCCGTTCCGGCGGCCTTGTTCTGGGCTCCGGCCCGAGATGATCCGGATCGGCGATGTCATACGGCTGACCGAGCCGGATTTCGCGGTTGTGGAGTGCTTTGCCACCGGGAACCAATGCGTGCTCACCGGCTCTTGCAAGCTTTCAAGCATGTTTGGCGACGCGATAGCCTCCTTCCACAGCATCCTTGACCTCTACACGCTGGCCGACGTCGCACTGATGCCTCAAGATTTCCTCGGCAGGCCGTCACCACCCCAAGTTTCCGGCGTGGCGCAAAGCGGCGGGTAAGGTCGACCTCTCCTTTTGATCGGAGACAAAATGTTGCGCCGCGAAGAATCAAGAGCACCGGATCGATTTGAAGACGGAGCAGACGACCGTCACAGTCACCTACGCAGGCGCTGCCCCTTTACCGGACGCATGCCGCTTTTCCTCGGATGGAGATGAGCCATGGTTGAACCAAAGAAGAACGAAGAGACGGTAACAAAACAGTTTGAATCTGGTATCGACCCGGACAACAGTCTGTTGCCGATGCTGATCGGAGGGCTTGTTCTGATCGTCATCGGCGCGATCATCGTCATGATGTTTGTCTAGACTATTTTCGGAATTAGCGATGCGGTGGATAGTCGGCGAGCCCGATGTTCGGAGTTGGAAAGACCAGTCTTCTTCGGTTTATTCGGAAAAGATCAACGATCTTCCGTAGAGAGGGGTTTGCAGGGAATCGCGCGTTCGGCCCGATTGGCCTGTGGGGCGTTTTTTGAAGGCCACCGAGGTCTCGCCCTGTCTCTTAGGCCGAGGGCATCGTTCTCATCACTTTTGCTCACTCGAACTGAAAGCACCCCCTTCGCATGTCGAGCATCAATTAAGACAACGGCAATCCGACCCGTTTAAGTTCATGCCAGTGCCAGTTGGAGATGGCGACCGTCGTATCCGGTGCGCTCGGCGTGAGGTGGGAGTTTGCGGAGCAACTCGGTCAGTGCTCGCGGATCGGACTTCACTTCCATTGGAAGATAGGGCGTACGGACATCCACAACGTCAACAGGATTCCTGGGGCAGCGTGAACCGGAAGACGCAACCGCCCTCTGGACGCTGTTCCGACCAGATCCTCCCGCCATGGCTCTCAACGATGGTCCGGCAGATGGATAGACCGACCCCCATTCCGGTCGGCTTGCTGGTCACGAAGGGCTCGAACAGGCGCTGCGCCACATCTTCCGGCAGGCCCGGGCCAGTGTCTGACACGCTGACTTCCACCATGTCCCGCTGCGCTGGCGTGGATGCGACTGCGAGTTCCTTACGATCAGAACCCTGCATCGCTTCGATCGCGTTGCGCATCAAGTTCACCAGGACTTGTTGCACTTGTATCCGGTCGCAGACGACACGGTCTGCCAACGGGTCGATACGCAAGGCGACATTCTGCCCATGGCTCCCGACGAGAACCAGCCCGACCGCGTCGCCGACAATCTCGGACAGGCTGTCGCCCTGATGCACCACCTTACCTCGCGACACGAATTGGCGCAGCCGTCTGATGATGTCGCCGGCCCGCAGCGCCTGGTCAGCCGCATCTTTGAAAGCCGTCTCGATGAGCGGCAGGTTCTTCATTGACGGATCGGACAGCAGACGGCGAGCTCCGCTGAGGTAGTTCACAATGGCCGAAAGCGGCTGGTTCACTTCGTGCGCCAGGCTTGAGGCCATTTCCCCCATGGCGCTCAGGCGAGAGACGTGAACCAGCTCTGCCTGCAGTTCCTGCATGCGGGCCTCGTCCTTCCGCCGCTCCGTCAAATCCCTGATGAAGCCCGTGAAAAACCGCATATCTCCACTGGCCACCTCTCCGACGACAAGCTCGATTGGGAAAATGCTCCCGTCCTTGCGCTCGGCCGTAACGGTCTTCCCCTTTCCGATGACATGCCTTCGTCCAGTCGCCAGGTATCGCTGGATGTAGCTGTCGTGCTCGCCGCGGACGACAGACGGCATTAGGATGGACACGCTCCGGCCGACGACCTCCTCCGCGGCATAGCCGAACAGCTGTTCCGCCGTCCTGCTGAAGGACTCGATGACACCGTGTTCGCCGGCGATGACCATTGCGTCCGGCACGGTTTCAAGGATCGACCGTAGATTCGCCTCACGGGCAGCGAGTTCGTCGGCGCGCGTCTTCGCCCGTTCTTGGGCGCTATGGAGCCGCTGTCCGAACCACGCCAGCAACACGCATATCCCCCAATAGGCAGCGACGTTGACGCCCTCGGCAAAATCAACGCCGTCATACAAGGGCACGAACACCATGCCGCCAACGAATCCTAAAAGGGCCGCCAGTAATCCCGGACTGAACCCGCCGACCGCTGCCGCGATGACTACAGTCGGCAGAAAGAACAGGAATGGGGCGTTGACACCCAAGGAGTGCGACAGGGCAAGCCGGATCACGAACGCGGCAAAGACGAGCCCCGCTGCGAGCGTATAGCCCGAAATCCGCCTTCTCATCGCGCTACCGATCAAGCGCTGCTTTGCCGCCTCAGCCAGCGACAACGGGTCCTGGATGCGGTTCATTCTCGTGGTCATCGAGACCCTCAGGCTGCCACATCAAAGCTGTACAGGCCGTCCTAATGAAGCAGAATCTCGCCAGGAACGTTGCTCAAGATCAAACAACTTGGCTTCTGACGGAACCCGGCGGACATCCGTCAAAGGATTCCGACGGTTTGGCCCGGCAGGTAGTTCTCGATCGTACGCTCGCACAGGCACGTTGCCTCATATGCGCGGCATGAGCATTGTACGGAAAGCCATGAGAAACAGGCCGAAGCCGGCAACCCACAACATGCCTGCAAGGCTCGTTAAAGCGACGCCGTAGACGGGCAGAAATTCGACCAGGAGGCGCGACAGGCAGCAAATTGTCATCGCTACGAACGCACCAGTCGCAAGAACCGAGGTCTCGAAGGCGCGGCGGCTGTGCTTGCGGATCATGCTCGCCATGATGGCTAGAGCCATCGTGCCGATGGCGCCGATCGTCCAGGCATGAACGGCAACAGCCTCCCCTAGCCTTGCAGGGGCGAAAATGTGGATCGTCAGAAGCCCGAAACCGACGGTGATCCAGACGTACCCAATATGAAGAGCGAGAACTGACGACGACGCCACCATTCGCCATCCTTTCCACTGGGCGACTCGCATCACCTGACTGCAGGCGGCAAAGGCGCAGGCAAGGCCGGTGAATTGTGCCTGCGGCGCAACAACCCACGAACCAAGGGCGCATGCCGCCACGACCGCTGCCGCGTACTCAAGAACAGCGGAGCGATCGATGAAGATCCGGCCGTCGACGCTTTCGACGTAAGCCATGGTCAAAGCCGGCACGACCCGTCCTCCGATGACCATGAGGAGGCCGATGATCGCAGCCAGGGCTAGTCGCAGTGCAAATTCTACCTGGTAGGACGCTGCCGTGAGCACGTTGCTGCCACAGAAGATAAGCAGCAGAAATACTATCTTCAGGTTGCGGCGATCCCGGCTGGCGATCACATGTCCCGCCGCGATCAAGAGGAGCGTCAGGACCAACAACGCCGAGAGGGCAAGCCCGGCCGGATGCGACAGGAACAGGAAAGTCCCCCGGCTGCACAGCCATAGAGCGACCAGCAAATGCGTGGTGAGCGGCGACACTGCACGACGTCCTGTCCATCGAGGGAGAGCCGTCAACAGAAAACCTGTCAGGATGGCTGGAACCATCCCGAACAGAAGCACGTCACGATGCCAATCGCCGGGAGAAATCCCGGTCGAGCCCATGGCCGGCATTCCGAACGCTGAGGGCAGCCAGACCGCCGCGCCTACGATCGCGTCCAATCCCGCGATGAGAAAGAAAGGCCGAAACGGTACCGACATCCGCTTCGCATCGAAAGCGGGCACACTCCGGTCAGCAGCCATGCAACAATTCCTCTAGAGGGAGATAACTGACACGACATCCTCGTTCCGCTTCGCAACTCGCAAAAATCGGCGGTCGGAAAAAACTCAATCCAACGGCAATACCGTCAATGATCGATCTCCGTGTTTGCTCCAGCGCAAACAGGCTGCAAAATGGTCGATTATAGTCAAAAACAATTTTCGGGACCGGTCGGCCAACTGGAAAGGCGGGCTGCGTCTGTTCGCGTTGCGACCGGCCGCGAAACGTCTGCCTTGCGGTGTGCTGACGGCTAAACCGGACGCTGGCAGATTTGATTGGCCGTGCGATAGGAGCGAAGAAGATATGAAGCAGAACGTTCCATTGAGTAGCATTGATGGCGGCACCCGGAGCTTTGCCGACGTGGCCGTTATCGGTCGGTTGGCAAATTTGATCAAGGACGCCCGACTCGACTGCGAGTGCCGTTCCAGGCTCGACGAGACGCTGGCGCGATTTACGGCTCTGGAAGTCCGGCGCGCGGCACGCGAACATCTTGCCAATGCCCGCAGTCAACGCGAGCGCATAGAAGCCATTCTCTTCTTCTTGCAGGATCTCGATGAAATGGGCGCAGCCGAACGGGATCGCAGCGTCTATATGGATCTCGCACTCCTGTTTGACGATATCGCGAGCACTGCAAAGGAAGGTGCCTTCTCAATGCGGCAACTCAGTTTGTCGGCGGTGCCGACCAGGCCATAGGTGATCAACCGCAAGAGCTGGCGAGGCTGCAGGCGTCCCTACCGATCCTGTTCCGGGGATCGTCGATCGCGGTCCGAACAGAGCCTGCGGCCACCTCCGGCATGAGTGAAACTCAACACATTTCGCAAAGGAGAAATCGCGTGAAGAAATGCATGATGCCGACAGTCGCCATGATCCTCTTCGCCGCGCCGGCGCTTGCGGCGGGAATGCATTCCGGCACTCATGACGGCCATGAAATGATGATTATCGGTCACCGGGGCATGAACGCCAAAGCAGACCGTACCATCGCGATCAGCATGGTCGAGAACGAAGATGGATCAATGGCGTTCGATCCGGTTTCAGTCACCGTGAAAAAGGGCGAGACGGTGCGTCTGGCCTTCACCAATGAAGGCGAATACGACCACGAATTTGTCATGGATACGCATGAGCAGGTGATGGAGCATAGGGCCGGGATGGAGAGGCTTCCCGACATGGAACATGCCGACCTCAATGCAATCCGCGTCGGTCCCCAGGGAAAAGGTGAGATCGTCTGGACCTTCACCAGCGCCGGCCGGTTCGACTTCGCCTGCCTGATACCGGGTCATTACGAGCTTGGAATGAAGGGGGCCCTCACGGTCACCGCCAACTGAGTCCCGAGGTAACCAGATCAGGTCGATCGGCGTGTGCGACCTCTTTTCGTAGAGTTCGACATCACTGCGCAGGTCGAGGTCTTCCTATCTCGATCAGCCATTCTGGTGGCCCCGGTCTAAGGCAAACCCAGATGTGTTCGCCAGCAAAGAAGGCTCCGAACTGACGCCTGAGTTTGTCGGGATCAAAATCGAGAACGACCACGAATGTCTGACCGGGTTTGAGTCCGTCGAACATTGACAAGACGGCGGACTGCTTCCTTTCAGGTGGAAGTTTCCGTACGTCATATGTCGCGCCTTTCGGCTGCAGGAAATTCATCGCAATCCTTGCCCGTTGAGCCAATCCATCAGGACGATCACGCGGCGGCGACTTTCTTTTCGCCCCAACGCGTGAGCTTGTCGCCCGGGTCGACGCCCGCCCAGCCGACCAGCCGGGCAGCCATCTCGACGACCATTTCCTCAATCGAGGCCAGCTTGACATAGAACGGCGGTACTGGCGGTGCGATGACTGCCCCCATCCGTGCTAGTCTCAGCATCGCGTCGAGGTGCCCTTCATGGAGCGGCGCCTCGCGCGGCACGATGACCAGCCGGCGCTTTTCCTTCAAGCTGACATCGGCGGCCCTGGTGAGAAGGTTGTCGCCTAAACCGTGTGCCATAGCCGCCAAGGTCCGCATCGAACAGGGAACGACGATCATGCCATCCATTCTGAAAGAGCCGCTGGCGATGGGTGCAGCCAAGTCCTGATAGGAATAAGAGTGGTTGGCGAGGGAGGTCAGTTGGGCAAGGCCATCGGTGCCGAGCTCATGAGGGATGGCCAATCGCGCCCCCTTGGAGACGACGAGATGAGTCTCCACCCCGGCCCTGACCAGTTGACGAATGGTTTCCAGCGCGAGCACGGAGCCGGATGCACCTGTGACACCGATTATCAGCCGTTTGGTCATTGTTGCCCCTGAGCGGTCGTCTGCGAAAAAAACTCGTTCCATCGTTGGGACACCTGCTCCTCGATAGTAGCTGACATCCTCAGCTCCTTTCCCCACTCGCGAGATGTCTCGGATCCAATCTTGCGCGTCGCATCGAATCCGATCTTTCCTCCAAGTCCTTCGAGCGGTGACGCGAAATCGAGCTGGTCGATAGGAGTCCTATCCACCTGCATCAGATCGCGCGAAGGATCCATGCGGGTGGCGACCGCCCACATCACGTCCGGCCATGATCGAATGTCGATGTCGTCGTCAACCACGACGACCATCTTGGTCATCGAGAATTGTGGCAATAGGGACCAGAACCCCATCATCACGCGCCTGGCCTGTCCGGCGTACTTCTTGGCGATCGAGATAACGGCAATCCTGTAGGAGCAGGCTTCCGGCGGAAGCCACACGTCGACGATTTCCGGTATTTGTTGGCGCAGGAGCGGCTTGTAGACATCGAGCAGCGCCTCGCCGAGGACCGAGGGCTCGTCGGGCGCGCGCCCGGTGAACGTTGTCAGGTAATTTGCCCCGTCACGGACGCGGACTCGCTTGAGGTTGAATACGGGGTATCGTTCCGGCGCGTTATAATATCCGGTGTGATCGCCGAAGGGTCCCTCCAGCGCTGTCTCTGCTGGAGAGACGACACCTTCAAGCACGATTTCCGCACTGGTTGGCACGTGAAGCATGATGCTCTTGCAGGGCGCCAATCCGACCCGGCGATTGTTGATCATCCCGGACAGTGCGAGTTCCGAGACGCCTTCGGGCGCCGGCATCACCGACGCGATCAACGTGGCGGGGTCCGCCCCGATGACGACCGCCACCGGCATCTCAAGACCCCTCGCCTGCCAAATACGATGGTGTGCTGCTCCGCCTCGCATGGGAAGCCATCTTATGATCGCACGATCGCGGGCTAGCACCTGCATCCGGTATATGCCCAGATTGTATGTGCTCGGGTCGTCCTCGCCAGGCGGGCGAGTGATAACCACGGGCCACGTTATCAGGGGGCCGGCGTCTCCCGGCCAACAAGTCTGGACGGGAAGAAGCGAAAAATCTGGATCGGCGTCTCGCCACTCTCTAGGCGGGGAGACGATCTTCGGCCGCGCCACGAGTGCACCCCGCGCCATAGGCAACATCTGTCGGGCCTGACGAAGGTTCTGCGGGGCCTGAGGCGATCTCATCCACGCAAGGAGCGCGCCGAGGGTTTCTAGACCATGAAGGTCGGTGCCAAGGCCCCAAGCTACACGTTCCCGGGTGCCGAAAAGATTTGCGACGACTGGAAAGGCTGACCTGACGCCGCGATCGTCGAGAGGCGCCGTAAGGCGGAGCGCCGGGCCTTTCGAGGCAATCACGCGCCTATGTATCTCGGTCAGTTCAAGCCTTGTCGAAACAGGCACGCCAACCTCACGAAGCTGCCCGTTCCGATCGAGGAACGAAAGAAATGAGTCGAGATCTGAAAACAAGGGAAGGCAGCGGTGATGCATGGCGAAATCCGGCCCGACCGGTTCGTCGGCGACTAATTTTGCCATCAGGGCTGACGAAGAACTTTGCGCTTGCGCAAAGAGCGAACGATCCGTCCCCTCTATTTTCCCTTCTCACATCATTTCCGAGGAAGGCGATCGAGGCGAAGGGATTTCACATGGCAGGCAATCTCATCAGCGTAACTGTCGAAGCTTGGCGGTCCGTAATTTCCCTTCTTGCGGATCGCCGGCGGAGCAGGGCAGCGACAAGAGAATTCTGGGCAATGGGTTTGGATGAGTGCACAGGCATCTTGAATGACATCGGTCTATCGCGAAGCGAATTCGACGATGCCATGCGGTTGCCATACGCCTCGGAAGACCTGCTTTCTTCGGCGATGCGTTCAGCCGGCATCGATCCGGACAGTTTCCAATCGCTGCAAGCGCACCGTTTCATGTCACGCATCTGCATCACCTGCCAGCATCGTCGTCAGTGTCATAGCCAACTGGCCGCCTTCGATTTCGAAAGTCACTATCAGGATTTCTGTCCGAACAGCCAGAATTTCGCAGATCTGCTCGAGAACGGACCCCGCACGTAATCCGCCGCGAAATCCGCTTGAGCGACCCCCATATGGAAAGGATGCACTGAATGGTGGCGGGAAACACGGAACCGAGATTGCCGGCGGTCGTTGGCCATCTTTTCCCGGCCTTCGCCGGCTTGCCACTCGGGCCGCTGCTCACGCTGTCCTTGCGCTCTTTGGCCGGGCGACAGCCTCGATTGTTCGAGCGCCTCGGCGAACATCGAACAGCTTGCTATTTCATCGACCCGGTCGACCTCGCCTTCGCATTTACCGTCGTGCCGGACGCGGAGCGCTCGATCGTTCGTGTCGTCAGGAAAAGTGAGGCCGCGACATCAAGCGTCCAGATCAGGGGACCTATTCTGACACTGTTGAGCCTGCTCGACGGCACGCTGGATGGCGATGCGCTTTTCTTCAGCCGGATCATCTCGATCAGCGGCCGCACGGAGGCGGTGCTCGCGCTGAGGAACACAATCGAGGACGCCGAGCTTAGCCCCGCGGACTTACTCGGCCTGCGTGGCTTTCTAGCTCGTTTCGCCGATACGGGCATTCTCGGCGCATTGAGCGTCGCACGCCAAATGGCCGATCGCAACTCCAGACGCAAGGCACCAGTGGCATGAAAAGCGGACGCATGGAACTTGTCTGCCCGGCCGGAACCCCCGCTACGTTGAGGGCAGCCGTCCAGGCAGGCGCGGACGCAGTCTATTGCGGATTTCGCGACGAAACGAATGCCCGGAATTTCCCGGGACTCAACTTCTCCAGGGAAGAACTGGCCGAGGGCGTCCGCTTCGCGCATGACCACGGTAGCAAGGTTCTGGTCGCTATCAACACCTTCGCGCGGGTCAATGATGTCGACCTGTGGAAGAAGGCCGCGGACACGGCGGCTGAATGCGGCGCAAACGCGATCATCGCGGCGGACATCGCCGTCCTCGATCACGTCGCGAAAAACCACAAGCAAGTTCGTCTTCATCTCTCCGTACAGGCAGCGGCCGCGACGCCAGAAGCAATCGGATTCTACGCGACCAGTTTCGGCATCCGTCGCGTCGTGCTGCCGCGGGTGCTTTCTGTTCAGGAGATCGCGGCGCTCAACCGTGCGATCGAAGTGGAAACGGAAGCATTCGTGTTCGGCGGCCTTTGCGTGATGATCGAAGGCCGATGCTATCTCTCTTCATACGCGACAGGAAAATCGCCAAATCTGAATGGCGTCTGTTCGCCACCCGAAATGGTGAGTTACGACGACGAGCCGAACAGCACGGCGGCACGGCTTTCAGGGTTCACGATCGACCGCTACGAGCCTGGCGAGCCAGTGGGCTACCCCACTTTATGCAAAGGCAAATTCAAAGCCGGCGGCAAGACCTCCTATTTGTTCGAGGATCCCGTCAGCCTGAACGCCGGCGGGATGATTGCCGGGCTGAAAGCCGCCGGCGTAACCGCCTTGAAGATCGAAGGACGCCAGCGCGGCAAAGGTTACGTGACGGAAGTGGTCCATGCCTTCCGGAAGGCCGTCGACGCCGTCGGGCAAGGTGGCGACGCGATCGAGATCGATCGGATCCTTGCCGGTCAGTCGGAAGGGTCCCGGCAGACGGCAGGAGCGTACAGCAAGAAGTGGAGATAGCATCTTGTCCGCAATTGCGTTGACGCTTGGGCCGGTGTTCTTCCACTGGTCGCCTGACCGCCTCTTGGACTTCTACCGCAGGATAGCAGACGAGGCTCCGATCGACCGCGTCCATGTCGGCGAAGTCGTATGCGGCAAGCGGATGCCGTTTTCCGACCCGGCATGGCCTGAGATCATCGAACGCCTCGAGGGTGCGGGAAAGGAAGTGGTGCTGTCCACGCTGGCGGCGCCGGCAACCGTTCGAGAGCGCAGAAGCATCGCGGATCTCTGCACCGACGAGCGGCTGGTGGAGATCAACGATGTCACCGCCCTGCCGTCACGCTCCGGCAAGCCCTTCGTGACCGGTCCGTTCCTGAACGTCTACAATGAGGCTTCCGCGCGGTTCCTGATCCAGCGCGGTGCCACAACGATATGCCCACCCGTGGAATTGTCGCTCSCCGCCGTCGGCGCCATGGCCGGCGTATGTCCCGAGGCGGAATTCGAGATTTTCGTCTTCGGTCGGCTGCCGCTCGCGCTTTCCGGCCGATGCTATCACGCGCGCATCAACGGCCTTCACAAGGATTCCTGTCAGTTTATCTGCGAACGAGACCCGGATGGTCTTGCCGTCGACACGCTCGACGACCAGCAGTTTCTCGCGATCAATGGCGTGCAGACGCTCTCCAACCAGGTGCAGGCCTTCTGCCCGGCACCCGCGGATGTCACCTCCAGAAGCGTCCGGCGTATCCGCTTGTCTCCGCACACGTGCGACATGGTCGAGGTGGCGAAGACCTATAGAGCGCTTGCCGATGGGAGAGAGGATCCCAAGGGTGCCCGCTTTATCCTTTCGTGCCTCGATCTGCCCGGCAGGCTGGTCGACGGATACGCCCTTGGCAAGCCCGGATGGCAAACAACCGCTTCGATCTGAAGACGGATTTCGAACGGAAAAAATGACCCAGATTGCAATCATCACGGTGTCGGACCGTGCAAGCCGCGGCGACTACGAAGATCTTGGCGGGCCTGCCATCGAGCGCTGGCTTCGCCGTGTCGTGACGACACCCTGCGCTTTCATCCGTCGCATTATCCCCGATGGTCTCGAGAGTGTTCGGGATGTGCTCGTCGAGCTTTGCGACCAGGGCGGAGTTGATCTGATCCTAACAACGGGAGGAACCGGCCCTTCTCCGAGGGATCTTACTCCCGAAGCCATGCAGCAGGTCATCACGAAGGAGCTTCCCGGTTTTGGCGAACTCATGCGGCGGGCCAGTTCGCGGCACGTCGGCACAGCCATCCTTTCACGTCAAACAGTTGGAGTGCGCGGTCGTTCGCTGATCATAAACCTGCCCGGTAAACCGGCGTCGATCGACGTGTGTCTGAACTCCGTATTTCCTGCCGTGCCGTACTGTCTCGAACTGATAGGAGCAGCGCCAATCATAGCGGATCCAGCGATGCTCGGATGATCTCGCGCCGATATGGCCTTTAGATTTGGAGTTGTGGACAGTTATCTGATCCATAGGATCGTAGCTGCGAGAGCGACCGCAGCAAGTTCCCTGCTGTTTTCTCAAGCGAGTTGCGACGCGTCGGAACTGTTGAGCTTTGAGAAGCAACATCCGATCCGGTGGGGTTAGGCGCAATGTGAACGTCGACAGGGTATCTTTGAGTCCGCGACGGTTGTCTTGGGATGCAGCCACGGCGTCTTTGTCTGCGATCACTTGGCGCAGGCGATCGGCGTCTTAGGCAGCGTCGGCCATGACGACTTTGGCGCGCCGTCGATCAAGGGATAAGCCTGCGGCCTAACCCCGGTGGTCGGCGATCAGGATGAAGCGCACCCGGCAGGAGAGACCTCGTACGGCCCATATGGTGCTCAGGTCCCCGCGGGAACGGCCAACGGCCTGGTCGTCAGACCCCTTGTTTAGCGCTTGAAGACAGCTTGCTGCCTTGGGACCTTGGCGGTAGTGCGCGGTGGAACCCGACGTGGTCCCCTGGCTGTCCACCTTTGTGCTTCCGCGCTTCGATGGGCAATCGGCAGACAAACGGCAGCCATCGCCACACATGAACGATCCATGCCCGATTAAGGAACGCGCGCAAGAAATGCATTTTGCCCCTCTTTGTTCCAGCGCAAAGACTAGGACCTCTATCTGGACAATTCATGGTCCCAACGGCTGGCACTATTTCGCCCTCGCGACGGAGCGAAGAGTTCGCTCTGAGTTTCAAAGCCGTTGTGTTGAAAATGCATGGAGCTTCGTTATGAACACCCAATTCCCAGGTCCAGAATTATGGGAACGCACAGTCGGCGACATAGCCGCTACGCTGCCTGGCGCCACCGCCGTTTTCCGCAAATTCAAGATCGACTTCTGCTGCAACGGCGATCTCACCCTTGATGGCGCCGCGCACCGGCGCGGAGTCGATCCCGACGAGCTTGAGCGCGCGCTGGAGGCGCTTGGTACCGGCGCCGGGGACACGGCCGCACCAGCTGCGATGGACAGCGATGAACTGATCGACCACATCGAAGCCTGCTACCACGAGGCGCACCGCCGCGCTCTGCCCGAGCTCATCGCCCTGTCGCGTAAGGTTGAGGCGGTGCATCGCGAGCATCCGAAGGTGCCGGCCGGCCTTTCCGATGCGTTACGGCAGATGCAGAGCGCACTGGAGCAGCACATGGCCAAGGAAGAGGCTATTCTGTTTCCGGCAATGCGGCAGTGGGACAAAGGCAAGTTCGATATCCCGATTTCGGAACTGCGGCACGAGCACGATGACCAGGGGACCTTGCTTCGGCTCCTCGAAAGCCTCACCGATGACTTCGCCACGCCAGATGGAGCTTGCCGCTCCTGGCAGGCGCTGTACGTCGGCACGGCCCAGCTTGCCGAGGACCTGATGGAGCACATCCACCTGGAGAACAACATCCTGTTCCCGCGGTTCGCGGCAACGGAAAGCCGTGCCTAGCCGCCCAACGTTAATAGCGACTGCAGCAATGTAAATCGCTTGGCGAATCTTCGACTGACAAGCTTGGCGCTGGACCCGGTAGTCGCCGTGCTGCCACTGTTGCCGTTAACGCCAACTGGCCTACCGGTCTGTTTTTAAGCGAATGAAAAGAGGCTTAGTTCACGCATTTCAACGGGCATGGGCACCGTCCGCTATCGGCCTGAGCGATGCAATTGGCGCGGTAGGACAGCTTGGCCAAAGTCGATCATCGAGCGCCGTAACACGTTGCCGGCGGCATCAATGCTCACACGCGCGCGGCGATTGCCGTAGAAGAAGCTCAGTCGATATTCGCCCTCGTGCTCGCCAATCCCGCGTTCACAGAGAGATGTAATCTCTTGTGTTCTCAGCAGTGAGTGCACCGCCGTTGGATCGAGACGTAGCAAATCGGCAAGCAATCTTGCGTCGATGAGAATCTCGTCCGTGTCGATCTCGACTTGCATAGGTCCACCCGCGAATCAGAAAGCCTTTGACGAACCGTGGCCGGAGCCGCAACTGATCCATTCCGGAGGATCACTGGCGGGAACGATTCCCACAACGGCCGTGGGTCATCGCACGGCCACCTCCCGACATAAGATACACTAAATATATATCTTAATATTCGACATTACAAGGAATCTTGGAATGTCGCGCGGAAGCTGACGGCGCGGCCCGCATGCCGACGAACGAGCGGACGGGCATCGAAGCGCATGATGCCTAGGCTGTCACGACCCACTGCAAGATTGTTTGTACAGCCGAAAGGCCGGGATCTTCTGATTTGCGCATCAGCGTTAGAAGCTGGAACCAGAGATCATCGTCGGCTTCGTCGAGAAACGTTCGCACGGCTCCAGCTGAAAAGTCCCCGACGGACATCGATGCTTGTGCTGCGCGTTCAGCGACCTTTGTGGCGAGTTCGGGATGGAGAGTCGACAGGACACTGGCGACCACCTCTGGCTGGTCCAGCGCGGCGATCAAATCCCCAAGCATATTACACCCGCGCTTGGTTCACTCTGTGCCTTAGCCAACATAAGAATACAGGCCCTCAAGCTTGCGTGACGCTGCCCCCGCCCCTGAATCCCTCTGCGCTCGCCTACAGGGGCCAGTCGCTGACATCCTGTCGCGTATCGGCATGTCGGGTCAGGCTAAGCAGATGACGAAGATCATGCCGACGACGATAAGTATAAGGCCCTCGACAAGCATGGGGCAACAGCGAGCTTTCGTGTTGCGCTTGCTGCCTTTCGTCCTGAGCGGACCTGTTCATGGGATCGCCGTTGTCCATTCTCCGGCAAAGGCGCGATAGTCCCTCTACGGCTCGTCCCAACGCACCTGTTTGCTCAACCGATGCAGAAGCGCGTTGAACTTCTGCCATTGCCTCGCGTCGATGTCCCGCAGTTGGGCACACGCCCGACCGGCAAGGCGGCAGGCGGTATCTGTATGTCCGGCCTTTGCCAGTAATGCAAGGCTGGCGACCAGGATATCCGCCAGGCCTTCGATCCGATCCGCCTGTTGCACCATGCTGGCCTCCGTGAACTTGATCAAGGCAGTCCGAACGTCGCTCACCACTCGCCATCATCGCCAATGCCGAGGTGCCGCTTGGCTTCGATGCTCATCTTCTGTGGCGACCAGGGCGGCTCATAGGTCAGGGTAACGTCGACGAATTCGACGCCTGGAACGCTCCAGGCGGCGTCACGGGCCCCCTCCTTCATGTAGTTGGTGGCCGGGCAACCGCGTGTCGTTGTGGTCATCACGATGTTGACGACACCGCCGTCGTTGACCAGGACAGCGTACACAAGCCCCAGGTCAACGATGTTGTAGCCGAGTTCCGGATCGATCACGAGGCGAAGCGCCTCCTTGACCTTCTCGTCGTTAAGCCGCGGTTCTGCTCCAACGGTCATGTCACGGTCCCTGCCGCAGCGCCGCCCACGCAAAGTCCGGGGGCGGCTTGTCGGGTTGCGATGCCTGTCTCACGCCGCCTTCGAGAGGCGACCGATCTCGACGCGCCAGACCGGCCCCCTCTCGAGATAGGTCCAGGAGAATTGGTGCGGATGTTCTGCCTCCAGCTGGTAGTAGAGGGGCTTGGGATCATGATCGTTGACGAGGATGAACTTCCCGCCGGGCGCAAGCTGATCGACAAGCTCGAAGATCTTCTGGTGCCTCTGCATCGGCACCAGGCTGCGGACATCTATTTCGTTCGTTTCTGCTTCTGTCGTAAGTGCCATTGAATCGTTCCTTCGATTTCAGTGAGGAGCGGCGGATCCAATCTTGACCCAGGTCGCCGCCGTGCCGAGGCAAATTGCGCTGCACCGACAGTCATCGATAATCGATGCATAAAGATACATTGTCAATGTATGTTTTATCGCTCCTGCCAGAAACGCCGAAAATTGCCCGCCTTGCAAAAGATACCTCCGCGGCGCATCTTTCTGGTGTTTTATCGCCGAGATGGCGCATTGGGTTTGGCAAGAGGGCTTTGGATGAGACTGACAGATTTCTCGGACTACTCGCTGCGGTTGCTTATGTACGCCGCGGCCAGGGCCGGGCAGCTGGTCACTATCGAGGAAACCGCTCAGGTCTATGGAATTTCGCGCGCGCACCTCATGAAGGTGGCCAACCAACTGACCCGCGCCGGGTTCCTGAGGGCGGTGCGCGGCCGCTCTGGCGGCCTCGCGCTCGCCAGGCCGCCAGAGCAAATCCGATTGAGCGACGTATTGCGCGCGACCGAGCCCGACTTTGCGCTGGTCGAATGCTTCCGAAGCGAAAACAACTGCCTGATCACCCCGCGTTGTCGCCTGCGCGGTATGCTGAAGGAGGCGCTCGCCGCCTTCTCCGGGACGCTTGACCGCTACACCTTGGCCGACCTTCTGCTCAGTCCCGAAGACTTCGGCATCCAGCCGGCGGCCTAAGGGGGCGACGCTCCCGCTTCACCTGGTCGCAGCGTTTTCCCTTGCTGGGTCATATTCAAAAAGATACATTTATGATATATCTTTTATCCAGCCTGATGGTGATCACCTTGCCAGCCACTTTCATCGGTCACACGTTGCGTACCCTTCAAGGATTCTTGCCAGCGTTGACGCGCCCGGACCTCACCTGCGGCCTGTCACGCCAGGAGCGGCTCGGCCTGATCTTCTCAGCGATCGAACAATGTGGCGCCGACTGCCCGCCCTGCGCAATTTGGGCGCTGGAGCAGGACAGGTCGTAGGCAGTGATGGATATTGAACTAGCCGAAAGGAGATTGCCATGCTGAGCAATTCGCACGATTTCGTCCAGCCCGCGGATACAGCGGACCGCGCTTATCTCGAATCCTTGGTTCGCGCGGATTATGACGGGAGCCATCCTGGTGAAACTTTCGACGACATGAAGCGCCGCATGTCCTTTTCCAGGGAGGATCAAGGCCTCTACCGCGATTGGATAGCCCTTGCCGTGGCTCGCGCCGAGACCGCGCGCGCGGCAAGACCGAGCCCGGTTGCCGCCTGAGGATTTCGCATGGCCTATGTCGTCACCGACAATTGCATCAAATGCAAATACATGGACTGCGTCGAAGTGTGTCCTGTGGACTGCTTCTACGAGGGCGATAACATGCTCGTCATACATCCAGACGAGTGCATCGACTGCGGCGTCTGCGTCCCCGAATGTCCAGCGGAAGCAATCTTCCCGGATACCGACCCATCCGCCACTCCGGCCTGGCTCGCGCTCAATCACAAATATGCGTCGTCCTGGCCCAACATAACGCGCAAAAAAATACCGCCGGCCGATGGGGAAGCCTGGGACGGGATGCCCGGAAAGTTCGACGCACATTTCAGCGCCAAACCCGGTGAGGGCGACTGATTTGGTGCCCTTCCCTGACAATGGCCGCGGACGATGCGGGCAAATGAAACTCGGCCGACCGCTCGGGCAGTGGCAGCCGGAATGGCCCGCAGCTTCGATTTCTGTACTCGCCACGGCGTCGCCACTCTCTCGATGGCGGGCACAACTGCTCCGCAGCATCGCCTTCCCAGATGCAAGACATTTGGCATTTCGCAAAGAAGCCGGGCGGGAGATCCACGAGTGTCCGATGCTTCAACGGAGGCGAGGAAGGTCGTGAAATTGTCTGTTTTGCAAAAATATGGTGAGGCGCGCCTGCCGCGCTATACCAGCTACCCACCCTCGCCGGAGTTCTCACCTTCGGTCGACGTTGACACCTATGCAAACTGGCTGTCGCACCTGCCGCGAGGCGCTCCAGCCTCCCTCTACCTGCATATCCCATTCTGCCGCTCGATGTGCTGGTATTGCGGCTGCCACACAACCGTCACGGCCAAAGATCAGCCCATCGTCGAATATCTGAACCTGCTTCGCAACGAGATTCACATGGTCGCCGCGCAGGCGGCGCAGCCACTTCATGTCGACAGGGTACACTTCGGCGGCGGTACCCCCACCATCGTCACGCCAGCGGATTTCGTAGCATTGACGGATCTTCTTCGCGATCGCTTCGTTTTGGCCGAGACCGCCGAAATCGCGGTCGAGATCGATCCGCGCACGCTCACGATCGAGATGGCGGGCGCGTTGGGTGGCGCGGGCGTCGGCCGCGCCAGCCTGGGCGTACAGAGCTTCGACCCGGTGGTCCAGAGAGCGGTGAACCGCATCCAAAGCGAGAAGACAACAGTGGAGGCGGTCGACCGCCTGCGCCAGTCCGGCGTAGGCAGCATCAATTTCGACCTGATCTACGGCCTGCCTCACCAGACGGTCCGATCCTGCATCGACACGGCCAAAACCGCAGCCGCCATGCGGCCTGACCGGCTTGCAGTTTTCGGCTACGCCCATGTGCCGTCGTTCAAGAAGCACCAGCGCATGATCGAGGAAGCGACACTGCCTGACAGCCTCGCTCGCATGGAGCAGGCACTTGCCGTAGCCGGTACGCTCGTTGGCGCTGGCTACGTCCAGGTCGGGCTGGATCATTTTGCGCTGCCCAACGACGATCTCGTGCGGTCGCAGGCTACGGGAAAACTGCGGCGCAACTTCCAGGGTTACACCACCGACAATTGCGAAACGCTGGTCGGCTTCGGCGCCTCGGCCATCGGTCACACCCGTCACGGCTATGTCCAGAACCAGGTCGGCCTCGGCTTCTATGCCGGTTCGATCGCTTCCGGGCGGCTGGCGACCGCCAGGGGCTACCGGCTAACCGACGAGGACCGCCTGCGCGCGGAGATCATCGAGCGTCTGATGTGCGACTTCACGGTCGACGTGCAGGAGATTTGCATCCGGCATGGATTTGAACCGGCCAGGTTGCTCACCGACAACCAAAGGCTTGCCGAACTCGCCGATGACGGCATCATCTACGTCGCCGAGGGCATCGTCCGGGTACCGCGTGATCATCGGTTCCTGGTCCGCGCCGCCGCGGCTGCCTTCGACGCCTATCTCCATCGGTCGAGCCGAGGCCACAGTCAGGCTGCCTGAGCGGTGGCAATCTAAGGCGAGAATCCGGAGCGTGAGGGAGGCCAAGCGCATTGGCGCTGGCCGCTACCACCATTCGGCGATATCCGCCCAGCCGGAGTGGGACAGATCGAGATGTCCGCCGTGTTCAATGCCGCCAACCGGGCAATTGGGCCTGCTTTCCGATCGCCTCCTCATGCCCTGATACGAGTCCATCCACCTTCATGCGACAGGGTATGGACCTCCACGCCGGCATTGCCGTGGACGGAGGCCGCGATCGCGGCCGCGTCCATCAGGTTGAAGGCGGTTGACAGCGCATCCGCCAACGCCGCCTGCCCGGCCACCACGGTGACGCTGGCATGGCGCTGTGGCGTCGCGCCGCTGCGTGGATCGATGATGTGGCTGAACCTCCCCTCCGCGTCGAAGCGGAAGCCGAACGGGCTCGACGTGGCAACCGCGCGATCCTCCACTTCAAGTATCTTGAGGATTTGGGCCGAATCGAGCGGGTCGGAGACGCCAACACGCCACGGCCGGTCGCCCGGAGCAGAACCGATAGCGCGGCTTTCGCCCATGTTCACCATCGAGCGCTCGATGCCGCCGGCCTTCAGCAGATCCACCACCCTGTCGGTGACATAGCCTTGGGCGATGCCGTTAAGCGTCAATGCCGCACCCGGCTCCGACAGTTCTATCCGGTCGGGTGAGCAGGTGACATTTTCAAGGCCGACGCAGCCGAGACATTCACGCACAACCTGCCTCGAAGGTCCGGCTTCGGAGGCGCCGGGCGTCGAGAAATGGCGTCGATAGGCTTCCCACAGCGGCTGCACCGTCGGATCGAAGGCGCCGCCGGTGAGCAACCAAACATCACGGCACTGCTGAAGTATGTCCACCAACTCTCGCGGCGGCGCGATGAGAAAGCGCTGATGGTTTAGGTGCGTCAGATCTGAATCGTCCAAGTACAGGCTGAAGATACGCTCCAGTCGCCGCACCTCCGCGACCACGTCGTTGATCAGCGTCAGTGCCAAGGCGCGATCGGGATGATGGATGACGATCGAGGCCTGCGCCCCCATCGCCTCGCCCTGCCAAGTCACTGCCGTTGGGGCTGCCTTACCATGCGGTGGCAGTAGCGCCATGCCGACCGTAGCGGCACTGATGGCAATCATGCGACGTCTGGTCATCGTTCCGGAAATCATGTCAATCGACCTTCCTGGCAGACTGCTTAGACGTATCGCCGCCGCTGGCCTGCCCGTCCAATATGTAGTCGCGCGGAACGGCGTCGAAGCCGATTACCTTGCCGCCGTGGTCCCCAGCGAAGGTCTTCGCCGCCGCCTCCGTCGAGAAGGGCACGGCTTCGGCCACTCCCATGCCGCCTTTGCGATCGCTGCCGACGACGAAGAAGGCCTTGCGAGCGTCAACCCAGTTGTCCGCACCGGGCTGCTCCCAGCTTGCCGCCTTGGCCATGTCGGAAACATAAATAGCCCTTATGTCCTTGGGCTCCTCCGGCAACATGGTGAAGGCGATCGTGTCGCGCGCCGAGGAGAACCAGATCGGCTCGTCGTATCGGGCGAGGATGACCTGCCCCTTCGGGCCCGCATGTTCGAGGATGTTCATGCCGCAATAGCGGCCCATCGCCTCCTCCGTCATTGCGAAGGGAGGCGGAGGCGCCTCTGGCGTGCGCTGACAGGCGCCGAGCACGAGCAGGCTTGCGAGCAGACCTATCTTCAGATGTCGCTTCACAGTTCCCTCCGTGAGAAGGCGAGTGCGGCAAGCGCCATCGGCCCGGCGACCCATGCCGCGAGCGCCGCGATCAGCGCCAGGGGCGCCAATGCGACGCTCTGCACGCTCCCGGCCATGCCCGAGGCAGCGGCGATCTCGTTCGAGCCGGAGAGATTGAGGATGCGGTAGGCATCGGTAGGATTGAACAGGAGCAGGGCATTCAGCGCGCCGCCGCTGACGTGGTGGCCCTGGTCGGCGACCAGAATCCCCAGCAGAGCCATGTCGTAGATCACCACGAAGACCAGCCATATGCCAATGGCAATGCCGGCGGCTGTGCCGCGGTCGCGCGCCAGCGCACTGACCAGATAACCGATCGCCACGAAGACGGCGCCCAGCAGCACCGACGACGCGGTCATTGTCGCGAACGCCGTCCAGCTTTCGCCGCCAATCCCCTTGTCCGTTGCCGCCAGCGCCAGTGCGGCAAGCCCGTAGCCGACGCAGGTGGCGAAGGCCAGTATCCCGAGATGGCCCAGGAACTTGCCGAGCAGCACCTGACGGCGACGGACCGGATAGGAAAGCAGCAGCGTCATGGTGCCGCGCTCAATCTCTCCGACGATGGCATCGTGGGAAATGAGCAGCGCAATCAGCGGCACGACGAAGATCGTCAGGCTGGCGAGGCTGATCACCACGACATCCAGCGCGCCGGCGCCGACCGTGCCGGCAGGCGCACTGCCGAGGAAGACGAGCGTCAGCGCCAGAGCTGCCAGAAGCCCCGTCGCGGCGATCACCCAGCGGTTGCGCAGGCCTTCGCGCAACTCCTTGGCCGAGAGCAGCAGGATGGTCTTCATTGGGATGCCCTCCCCGCGAGGAAATGTGCATAGAGTTCATCGAGGCCGGGTGGCACCATGTCGAGATCCTCGAAGGGGGCGCCCTCGCCCGCGGCGCGGCGGAGGAAGGCAGCCTTGTACTCAGGCGTGGCGTCGATCTCGACGATGTGACCGTTGATCTGCCTGAGGCCTTTCGGCTCTCCCATCCATTCCCTCAGCCGCCGCGCGCCGCCCTCGCCAGACGTCAGGCGGATCCTCGTCGGCAGTCGTGCGATACGGCGCAATTCGTCAAGCGAGCCGTCGGCGATCTTTCGGCCTTCGTCCAGGATAACAACTCGGCCGGCATTGCCTTCCAGCTCGTTCAGCGCATGGGAAGACAGAAGCACGGTCGTGCCTGCCGCCTGCATCTCGCGCACGATCCCATAGAACTGCTGGCGCAGTTCAGGATCGAGCCCGGTGGTCGGCTCGTCCAGCAAAAGCACCGCCGGCTTGCCGATCATCGCCTGCGCCAGTCCCAGCCGCTGGCGCATTCCCTTGGAATACGTGCCGATGCGTCGGTCGGCGGCGTGGGCAAGGCCGATTCGCTCCAGCAGCGCATCAGCCTCCTTTGGCCGGCGGCCCTTGAGTTGGACATAGAAGCGCAGCGTTTCGCGACCCGTGAGGACCGGATTGAAGGAGACGTTTTCGGGAAGATAGCCGAGACGACGGCGAACAGTCACGTCTCCGTCGGCCGGGTCCTGCCCGAGCACGGAGACCGAGCCGGAAGTGGGCCGCGCAAGCCCGAGCATGAGCTTGATGAGCGTGGTCTTGCCAGCGCCGTTGTGGCCCACGAGGGCGACTACCTCGCCTGCGTCGGCCGAAAAGGAGACACCATCCACCGCCTTGACTGAACCATAGTGCCGGGCGACCGCGTCCAGTTCGATGTTGAAGCTCATGGCTTTCCCCTTTTCTCGATGCCGTCGGGATACATGAGCGGATGGCTGTCCATCACGCCGCCGGGAAACACCCCCGGGAAGCGCGCCTGCGCCCAGCGGATCACCTGCACGGCCGGGCTGTTGACCAGCACCTTCGCCGCCGGCGTCTGCCACAGAACCCTGTCGATCATGTCGTTCGGCCGGTAGGGCTTGTCGGCAACCCCGTCGCCGTCAAGGTCGAAGGCCGGGTTGTCGCTCCAGTAGTTGCCACGGCCGCCGCTCGACCAATCGAGCGAGCGGGTCCCGACATATTTGACCTGATTGCGGTTGCGCACGAAGGCGTTGCCGGTCATGGCGTTGCCCTCGGAACCCGCCGTAAAGTGCACGCCGATCTCGCAACCCTCGAAGAGGTTGCCACTGAAGCGGTTCTTGTTGGCATTGTAGATGAAGACACATTTTTCCGGGCCTATGCGCATGCCCGAGGGCGTAGCGAGGACTGGCGCCGCACCATCGCCGGCTGGCAGGTCCTGATCCGCGACGAAGCGTTGCCCGTTGCTTGTCCAGCGGCCGGCCGGCTGCGGGCCGCCGCGCACGACATTGCCGCTGATCTCGGAACCATTGGCGTAATTGAGCAGGAGGCCGTTGTCGCGATCGCCGTCGGACACATTGCCGGTGACCTTCAGGCCGTTGGAATACATGATTGCATAGCCGACGATGTTGCCGGTCGATACGTTGTCGGCGATCACGCTGTCGTTGGTGTACATGTAGTGGACGCCGAAACGGAGGTTGGCGAAGGCGTTGCCCTTGAATTCGTTGTTCCTGCTGGCGTTGGCGAAGATGCCGTCGCGGCCGAAGCGGATGTCATTGCCGATGACCTTCGCCCCCGGCGCGTTCCACACCGAGACCCCGCTGCCGGACCGGCTGATGCGCCCCTCGCGCAGGCCCTCGATGCGATTGTTGCGCGCCACAGAGTCGCGCGCCCCGTGCAGATAGATGCCGTAAAGGTTGCCGACGACCGAATTGTTCTCAATCTGGGCGCGCGTCGCGGTCTCGGTGGCGAACACGCCCGCATCCATGGCGTCGAGGTCCATGCCGGAGCCTTCGATCTCAAGACCACGCACAGCCGCATCGGGCGCCAGCAGCGTAACGACGCTGCCCTGTCCGTTGCCCTTGAGCGACGCGCCCGGGTCGCCCTGCAACGTCAGCGGTTTGGCGATGATGACCGGCCCGCGATGCTCGCCCGGCGCAAGACGCAGCACGTCGCCGGGCGCGGCGGCGTCCACCGCCGCCTGCATGGGCGCAGCACCAGCAGGCACGGCAATCTCGGCCGCGGTGGCCGCGCAGCCGGGAATGGCGGCTAGAAACGCCGCCATTCCCATCGCTGCCAGGTTCACGACGCGGAACATGTCCTAGGCGCCTTGTGGCTCTACGAACATGCGGCCCTGCATCTCCATGTGCATGGCGTGGCAGAACCACGAGCAGTAGTACCAGTAGACGCCGGGCTTGCTTGCCTTGAACGTCACCGATGCCGTGGCTTGGGGGGCCACCTCCATGTTGATGCCGTAGTTGACGATGGCGAAGCCGTGGGTGAGGTCCTCCACCTCGTCGATGTTGGTAACGTAGACCGTGACCTCGTCGCCCTGCTTGACGCTGAAGCTCTCCAGCCCGAAGGCCGGCGCCGAGGACGTCATATAGACGCGCACCTTGTTGCCGTCGCGGATCACCTCGCTGTCCACCATCAGGTCAATGCCGTCGGCCTTCGCCTGCTTGACCGCATCCTCGAAGAACGGATCGGCTCGGTCCCAGATGCTGATCGGGTTGATCTTCGAGCGGTGGACGAGGGTCGCGTCGTGCGGCTCGGCGAAGCTCGGGCTGTCATGCACCAGCACCATCTGGTCACCGGAAATGTCAATGAGCTGGTCATTCTCCGGCTTCAGCGGGCCGACGTTGAGGTAACGGTCCTTGGAGAACTTGTTCAGCGAGATCAGCCACTTGCCGTCCGCCTCCTTGGTCTGGCCCATGGAGGTATGGTTGTGGCCGGGCTGATAGTGAACGTCGAGCTTCTGGCGGATCGGGTCGACTTTCTCGCCAGCGAAGGAGCGCTTGGCGTCCTCGATGCTCCACTTGCAGATCTGGCTGTCGATGAACAACGTGGTGTAGGCGTTGCCCCGACCATCATAGGCCGTGTGCAACGGCCCGAGCCCCAGTTCCGGCTCGGCCACCACCGTGTCGCGCGGCTTGATCTTGTCGTCGAAAAGGTCATCGAACTTGCGCACGTCGAACACCGTCACCGTTGGCGACAGCTTGCCGTTGGCCACCACATGGATGCCGTCCGGCGCGGTGTTGATGCCGTGCGGGCTGTTCGCCACCGGCACGTAGCGGGTGTAGGGCGAGCCGTGTCGCCCGTCGATGACCGGCACCCCTCCCATTTCCTTGTAGTCCCCGCTCTTCACCGCGTCCTCGATGCGCTTCAGGTTGAAGATCACGATCCAGTCCTGCTCCTTCGCCATCGTCTGCTCGAGGTTGACGCCCTCCTCGGAATTGTAACAGGTGGAGAAGGCGTACTTGCCCTGGTAGTCGGCGTCGACATTGTCGAGATTGCCGTCCACCATCACCTGCCAGGCGACCTTCATCGTCTCACCGTCCACGGCACTGAAAATGGAATGGTACTGCTTGCTGTCATCCAGGATCTTGCCGTCATTGGGGATCGGCACGCGGTCCTCGCCATTGCAGAACACGTAGCCGGTCTTGGGATATTTCTGCACGCGCAAGCCGTGCACCGTATGCTGGTTCGGCAGTTGGATGATCTTGTCACACTTCATCACGTCGAGTCGGATGCGGGCGACGCGCGTGTTGGCCTTGTCGTTGACGAACAAGTAGCGGCCGTCGTAGGTCCCATCCGTTTGGGAGGGGTGGGGGTGGTGCAGATCGCCATTGAGGTAGATGCCGCCGCGGTCCTTCAGGAATTCAACAGTCTCCGGCAGCAGACCCTCGGTCAGGATCTTGCGGCTCTCGTTGGTCAGGCCCCAGCCGGTGGCGCTGCAGCGGTTGAAGACAGGGATGCGCATCATCTCGCGCATCGAGGGCGCGCCCATGATGCGGACCTCGCCCGTCTGGCCGCTGGAGAAGAAAACGTAGTACTCATCCAACTCGCCGGGCTTGACCTCGAATTCCTGCCCGCCCTTCTCGCTGGCTGCCGCCCGTGAAACCACGCCTCCGTTCAGCGCCAGTCCACCGCCTACGCCGGCAGCCCCCGCCGCGGCTATCGCCGCCGTCGTACCCAGCAATTGGCGCCTGCTCAGGATCGTCTTCCTGTCCTGGTCTTCCTGCGACATGTCCTTCTCCTTTTGGTTGGCCTGTCAGCCTGTTGGGTTTGTGTCGTCTTCGGGAACTTTTATCGGCAAACCCTTGTGGGTGATGACCGGCGGTCTTGCCGGCCCCTTGCCCGGCTTGGCGGGGGCCCGCGTTGTGGGCGATGACAGCGCCTCGAACTTCTCCCGCTTCAGCCGCACCTGGATCATGTGCGGACAGCGGTGGTCGTCGTGGTAGAGTTCCTGGCAGTGCATGCAGTAAATGCACTCGTTGACATTGATCTGCCCTTCGGGATGGATCGCCTCGACCGGGCATTCCTTGGCGCAGCGCTGGCATGGCGACCCGCATTCGGGATAGCGCTTCAGCCATTCGAACATGCGGATTCGGCCAGGAATGGCGAGGGCCGCGCCCAGCGGGCACAGGTACCGGCAGTAGAAGCGCTCGATGAAGAGGCCGGCTCCCAGCACCGCCAGCGCGAAGGCGACAAAAGGCCAGCCGCGTGCGAACTTCAGGATGATCGCCGTCTTGAACGGCTCGACCTCGGCATAAGTCTCGGCCAGCGACACGGAATAGAGCGACAGACCGAACAGGCCTAGGAAGATCATGTACTTGATCGGCCACAGGCGTTCGTGCAGCCCGAAGGGCAGCTTGACCTGTGGGACTTTCAGCCATTGCGCGATGTTGTTGGTCAGTTCCTGCAGCGCGCCGAATGGACACAGCCAGCCACAGAAAGGCCCCCTGCCCCAAAACAGCAGGCCCACGGCCACCGCCGCCCAAAGGATGAAGATGAGCGGCGCGGTGAGGAAGAATTCCCAGCTGAAACCGGTCAGGAGCGAATTGATGAAGGTCAGCACGTTGACGACGGAAAGTTGGGCGTTCGCGTACCAGCCGAGCCAAACCAGCGCGAACAGAAGGTAGCCCCGCCGCACCCAGGCGAACAGGCGTGGTCGACGCACCAGCCAGTTCTGGAAGAAGAAGATGGCGGTGAGCACCAGGAGGGCGACGACGGTGATGCCGATTTTGACAGTGTTCAGCTTCCAGATCTTCACCCACAGCGGTTCTTCGTCCGCTGAGCCCTGTCCGGCGGGCTCGGCGGCCGCCTGCGTGCCAGCCGCCAGCCCAGGTGCGGCCGCTTGCGGCTGCCGAGGAGGCTGTGCTGTCTGCGTTGGCGCGGACGTCGCCTTCAGGTAGCGATGGGGCAAGGTGTAGCCGAGGTCGAAGGGTAAGGTCGCCTTGTCGCGAGCGCCATAGCTGCGCTGGACGAGCAGTTGCAGCGCCCACGGCTCGGTAAGATCGAGCGGAAACTCGTCCGGCACCGTGAATAGCGCAATCTCGCGCAGGTGCGGCGCGCCCTTGGTCGCGAGGTCGCCGAGACGCGTATGGTTGCGGTCGCGAAAGCGCACCCCTTGCCCGTCCTGCAACAGCTCGATGCGATCGAAGATGCCGCCGCGCACATAGCCGGAGCCCTTGAAGGAATATGCGCCGTCTCCTGCCACCACGATCGCCTGCTGGCCGGGTCTGAGCGACTTCTGCAGACGCTCATAGGCGGTATCGCCCAGGAGGCTGCGGCCGATGGTGGGCACGCTGACTGGCGCGATAAAGAGATCGATGAAGCGATCGTCCGCATTGCCCGTCTCCGGTCGCGCGGCGGCCTCCGGATGGCCGGAATCGGCGAACGCCTTGGTTACCTCGCCCACAGTCAGGCGCAGGCTTCGCACCGAGCCGTCGCCAAGCAGGGTATTCCAGTCGTGGACTTCAGAAACGGTCGCATCCACTGTTTTCGCCGGGGTGACTGGCGCGCCGGAGGCCAACGTTCCGGTTTCCGCCAGACGGCCACTGCGGATCAACTTCACGGCCGAGCGCACGACGCTGTCGCTCATCACCAGGACGGTGACGGTCGCGCCGCTGACGATGTCCACTTGCGGCAGCTGTTCCTGACCAGCAGCGACTCGGCCAAGGTCCTTGCCGATCAGCGAATTGAGCGCCGCGACGACCTTTTCCTGCGGGATGCCTATGAGGACGATGGGTTCCTTGTGCTCGACCAGCTTGATGCCGCGGATGACCCCCTTGGGGTCGATCCCGACAAGGATGCGGATCGGCTTGCCTGAATAGCCTACGGCGCTGGAGAAGTCCGTGTTGAGATAGGCGTAGCCGACCGGCTTTCCGCTGGACAGGAGCGGCACCAATGGCGGGCTTCCCGACATCTCGCCATAGGCATCCGCGCCTTGGATCAGCTCCCCCGGCCGCGTGCCGGAAATAAAGTGCTGCAGGCTTTCGTCCGCACGGCTCTGAGGCATGGAAAGGGCGAGCAGTATGAATGCCGCCAGTACGAATGCCAGCGCGCGCCGCGCTCGTGCGCCGACATGGCGCGATGCGGCTCGATCGGTTCTGTGCATGAATGTGCCTGTAGGCATGCGCTTCCTCTCCGGCCGCTCCAGACGCAACCGGTCTCAGGACGCACATGTCGGTGGTTTTGCCTGATGGTTCTTTGATCAAACGCAAACAAATGCGCCGAGGAAGATGGTACGACTAAGCGCTTAAGCGAGGGAAAGCTGTCCCATGTCCCGTCTGACGTCCGAACCGACCTCAATCCGGTCGATGGACGAGCTTCTTGCCGTCGCGCTGGCGATGGAGAAGGAGTCCGCCGACCGGTACGCAGGCTTGGCCGAGCGCATGCGCTCGGTCGGCCGGATGGAATTGGCCGATGTATTCGATCGTCTCGTCCGCGAGGAAACCGGGCATATCGATATGGTTGTGAGCTGGTCGCGTCAGGTCAGCCGCCAACCGCGAGAAGTTGTGCCGGCCGACGCCATGCCGCAGGATGTGTTCGACGATGAGGCAATAGGGCTGGTTTCGCCCGAACTTGTGGACGCCTACCGTTCTTTTGCGATCGCCGTCCGAAACGAGGAGCGCGCTTTCGCCTTCTGGTCCTATATAGCTGCCCATGGCGCGTCGCTGGAAATCCGGGAGGCTGCCGAGCGGATGGCGCGCGAAGAGCTCGAGCACGCGAAAACGCTGCGGCGCGAGCGACGGAAAGCCTTTTTCAAGGATCGGCGTCTGGGGCCGACAGTCCGCGAACCCCATGATCTGCCCGGCCTGGAGATGGAGGTCTGCCAGCGCCTTGAGGAATATGCTGACAGGAACGAGGATCGAAGCGAATACCGGGATCTCGCCCTTGAGGCGCGCATGATCTCCCTCGATCTCGCATCGGATCCTCTCCAGGACCCCGCGCAGGTTGGGCCGTCGCCGCCGAGAGCCCTGGATGCGCTCTGCGAGTGGTTGGCTGACTACTATATCGACGCCGGCGAACAGCTACCTTCGCAGGCCGCCCGGGATCGGGCGCAGGCCCTTGCCACCATCGCCGTCAAGCGCCTTGCTGTCGTCCGGACCCTTGCAGGGAAATAGGCGGGAACCCGACAGTCTGCGTCGGGTCGTCACTATGCCAAATCATTTTACCTCCAGACCGCGGCTTGCCGGGCAAGCCGAAGTCATCGCCGGTCCCCGGGGCACGTCCGCGTCAGTTGGCGCAACGCGTCGTGGCGTCGTTCAAGCTCGTCCTCGATCGCCCATCGAAAAATGAAAAGAACAATCTCACGCCAGTTTGCGCTGCAACAAAGTGAACCTCCCTGGGCCACGGTAGGTACCAGCGCGGTGTTCATCCCGTAGAAGAAGGAAAGTTAGATCATGAAATACGCAACCATCGCAGCGGCAGCGTTCGCGACTCTTGTCGCCTCAAGCGTAGCCCAGGCCGCCGACCATCAAGTGCAGCTGCTCAACAAGGGCGAGCACGGCGTCATGGTCTTCCAGCCGAATTACATCGAAGCAGCCCCCGGCGACACGGTGACTTTCGTCCCGACTGACAAGGGCCATGACGCGGCCAGCATCGACGGTATGATCCCGGACGGCGCGCAGTCCTTCAAGGGCGAGATCAGCAAGCCGGTCACACTCACGGTCGACAAGGAAGGCGTCTACGGCATCAAATGCGTCCCGCACTACGGCATGGGCATGGTGGCGCTGATCGTCGTCGGCAAGCCCGTCAACCTGGAAAAAGCCAAGGCCGTCAAGCAGCCTGGCAAGGCCAAAACCGTGTTTGCCGATCTGTTGTCGAAGGTCCCGGCAAGCAACTGAGCCGACACTCACCGCTTTGGCCGCCTCCGGCTCATCCGGCGGCGGTCTTTGCGCATCCCGTCACCCATACAGGAATGCGGGATTGCGATGTCGCGCACGAGGGCAGGCAATTAGCCCGGGACTCCATCCTAAGGTTCCCCGGCCCCGGACACGGCTCCCTGAAGGCACACGCCATATTTGCCACGGACCGGAGAAATGCCACGCCGTTGGCCATTGTCAGGCCTGCATTGGTTGGTCACCGCATTCTGAGCATAGCCAGCAGCGCGTCTGTCGCGTGCCAGCCGGATGACGAGGTTGTCCGTGGCAAGACCGGCAGCGCAGCCGCCCTTCCTGCAGTCACGAAGGATGCTGGACATGTACCCCCGCGATGTCGGCCAGTTACGACACGCGTGCCGCAGTTGTGGGCACTTCGGGGAACCGACGCATCCACGCCAGCACGAGGCTGGATGAGTGCCACTCAAGATCGCGGCGAAATCCTTCCGGGTATTAGGCCGCAGCACGAATGACTTGCAGCAAAAGTCGTTCGCGTGACATGTTACTTGGAGCGCAAAACTGCCAAAGCCGGAAAATAAAGATGACTCGTCTTGACCGCTCACTGATCGCCAGCCTGTCGGCGTTTGAGGGGCTGACCCCGGCTGAACTCGACCGCATGGTTGGCCAGGCCCGCTCGCTTCGCATTGCAAGAAACCGGGCCGTCTTCGAGCAGGAGGGCGATGCCCATTCCTTCTTCCTGTTGTTGGATGGCCATATCCGCGTCGTCAAGAGTACGGCAGAGGGCGGAGAGGTCACCGTGCGCTACATCGGTCCTGGCGAACTGATGGGCATAGCCACGGCCCTTGGCCGCATCACCTATCCAGCCAGCGCCATCGCCGCGGTCGACTGTGTGGTGCTGGCATGGGCTAGCAGCCTGTGGTCGGAATTCGCCTCCGCTTATCCAAGCTTTGGTGCCAGCACCTACAAGACCGTCGGCAACAGGCTTCAGGATGCCCACACGCGTGTGGTCGAAATGTCAACCGAGCACGTCGACCGGAGAGTGGCCCATGCCCTCCTCAAGCTGGTGAACCAGACTGGAAGAAAGACGGAGGAGGGTCTCATGATCGACTTTCCGATTTCCCGCCAGGACATCGCCGAGATGACGGGAACGACGCTGCACACGGTCAGCCGCCTTATGAGCGCCTGGGAAGGAAAGG
This sequence comes from Mesorhizobium sp. Root695, assembly GCF_001428185.1. Taxonomy (NCBI): domain Bacteria; kingdom Pseudomonadati; phylum Pseudomonadota; class Alphaproteobacteria; order Hyphomicrobiales; family Phyllobacteriaceae; genus Mesorhizobium; species Mesorhizobium sp. Root695. The sequence goes on from NZ_LMHO01000046.1 coordinate 130,702, forward strand.
GATTGGTCAGAAGCGGCCGCCAGAAAGTGACTGTCGTGGAGCCGCATCGCCTGCTCATGCTGGCCGAAGGTCGGACGCAGAAGACATAGGCGACGCCGAACTGCCCGAGGATGCAGCGGTTTCCAGATCGCTGCGCAACAAATCTTCATCCAATCCGTGCTCGCGGGCGGCGTCAGCAACCCCATGGAAGGATGCAATGGGACAACCAACGCACAGCATGCCGCTGCGAATGACCACGCGGATGGTCAGCGGCCATCTGCGCATGATCTGGTCCATGGTCATATCGTCATCAATCAAAGATTCCATCGTCGTCATCCGCTTCCGAAGTCGGTCAACCCTAAGGCAATGGACGGCGGCGGTTCTTTGCGCCTCGACAAACTCCGGCGCGGAGCCAGCGTCATGCGCTCAGCCTCGCCGGATCAAGACGCGATAGTGTCCGTCGGGCTCGAAGGCTCCGCGCCAGAGATGGCCGCGCGATTGCAGTTCCTCGAAAAGGAAAATCGGCTCGCGCGGCAGCAGTGCTGCCAGCGTCTGTCCGGGCGACAGCGCCTCGACCCCTTCCAGCGTCCGCACCATCGGTTCAGGTGGCTCGAGGTTGCGATTGTCCAGTTCGACGACGGGCGCGGGCCAGGTCTCGCTGGTCGGGATGGTTCCATCAACCGCTGACGCCTGTTCTGCTTCCACGGGGTCAGGCTGCTGGCCGACCGGCGTGAAGATCACCTCCCAGTCGCCATTGCCGATCTCGCGCGCCGCCGGTTCAAAGCCACGACTGCCCAGGACATGAAACAGGGGGATCGGCTTGAAGGTAGCAAGCAGGCGCAGGCTCTGGCCAGGTGCGAGCGCCTCGACCGCCGCCATGATGGCACTGAAAGGTTCCCCGCCTTCTCGCAGGATCGGCCTGACGTCGACATCGTAGTAAGGAAGAGTCATCGCTATCTCCAGTTCATTTCGCCATCAATGGGGGGCGGGGAGGAAAAGTCGTGGCCGCGACGCGCCTTCGGGCAGGCGCTTGTCATCCGGTACGTTGGCGAGACGGCGCGCCACGACGAGTTCGGCGACAATGGCCAGCGTCGCAAGCAGCGTCGCGGCGGCTGCGGCGCGAAACAAGCCAGGTTGGTCGACAAGCAGGGTTGCCGTGCCGGCCAGCACGCCGAGGAAATAGAGCGCGAACCAGATCCAGCCACGGCGTTCCATGACGAGGTCCTGTACTCGCGGAGTAGGCTTCCTGCCCATGACCGGGCCATAGCATTCCAGCCACGTGAGGAACGGCACGATCTTGTAGAGCTGCGAGAGCCCCAGTCCAGTTAGCCAGCCGAAGGCGACGAGATAGAGCAGCGCGCCGATATGGCGTTCCAGCGTTCCGGTCGCCAGCAGGGCAAGCAGCAGAATCGCTGACAAAGCGAGTGCCAGAAAGGCACCTTGGGCCGCGCGGCTGTTCAATTCCATGGTACGGCGCTTGCGGTGACGGTAGAAGAAGGCAAGATCGAGGCCGTAAAGGACGAGGGCAGCCATCCCGAGTGCCACCGCCAGCCTCGTCGCCGGGCTGACTGCGGCAGCAAGGCCCATTTTTTCCAGAAAGGCGGCGATTGGCGAGGCCAGCACGGTCAGCAGCAGTGCGACGACCCCGCTCCACCAGGACACACGACTGCTGGCGCGCTCCCGGTCCGGCGACAGCATGAACATGGGCAAAAGGCGGTAGGAGACGCCGATCGCCGTGAAACTCAGCCATCCGCCAAGTCCAACGGCGATATGGACAGGAAGCGCCTGCGTCCGGAAGTCGATCACCGCCAGCGCAGGAAGAAAGCCCGAAAGCAGCAACGCGAAGAGCGCGCCGAGGATGGCCGTGACGAGCACGCATCCCAAACCCACGGCAACGAAACGCGCGGGAAGCTGCAGGTTCGCGCGCCAGAGCGTGCCGCCGAGCACGCCGGCGACGAGCAGAAATCCGGCAGGCAGAAGCGTGCCTGCCAGGGCGAGCAGAGGAATACCGGTATCGAAGACGCCGGCCAATTGCAGGAAACCCGCCAGAAGAGAGGCGAGCCCGGTCAAAAGACATATCAAGGCGGGCAACACCAACCGTTCCCCGCGTAAAGGCTGCGCGATCAGCACCGGCACGAACTGAAACAGCGCGCCGCACATCAGCATGCTAAGCCAGCCGATCGTAACCATGTGCACGAGGACCAGCGTCTCTGGCGCCTCCACCGCCACCGCAGGGAAGCCGTAGCCGGCGACCATCAACATCTGGGCACCGACAAGAAAGGCCAACGCTACGGTGAAATATGACATTGTCCAGCGCGATAGCGCGGTGCCTATCATGGCCGTTTCCTCGCAGCGCCTCCATGACGGACAACGCATCAAAACCGTCGAAACTTCGCTGTGGCTTTCCGGCGACGGAGCCCTTTGCGGTTCGGGGTGCTCGCGCTGCAAAGAGATATCTATATCCAGTCGAGCACCTCAACAGGAAGCTTACCCGACCTGTCTCAATGGACTTTGTCCAAACGCAAACTTGTTCGCGAGCGAAGCATTTTCTCTTCGGCGGAAGGGTCGAGCCTACTGGACCAGCGGCGATGCGCTTGCCTCGATATGTGCGCCTTCGATTTCGGCCTGTCCGGCCAGAACGCTGACATACTGGCGCAGCGCCCTTTCCTCCACCTGTGACCGAAGACGCTCGGCGATCCGCTCCTGGACAACATCGAACGGAAGCTTGCGGCCTGGGATGCGCAGATCCACGGCCACGATGTGGAAGCCATAGCGTGTCTTGACGAGGTCGCGAAGAATTCCGGACGCTCCGAACTTGAAGACAGCCTTTTCGAACTCCGGCACCATGTCGCCGCGCCCGACCTGGCCGAGATTGCCGCCCTGCTCTCCTGACGGGCAGTTGGAAAGCTCGGCGGCAAGCGCCGCGAAGCGGTCTGGCTCGGCAAGCAGCGTGTTCAGCGCTTGTTCGGCCCGCACCCGCATATGCGGCACGTTCACCTGCGGCGTCACTTGAAACAGAATATGACGAACATTGACCAGATCGCCGCTTTCGAACTCGGCCGGGTTACGCTCGTAATACCGGCGGCATTCGGCGTCCGTCGGAACGGGCGTCACCACCTCCTTTTCCAGCAAGGCCTCAATCGCCGCCTCGACCGTCTCATCGTCCTCGGTCGCCGGCTCCAGCAGGGCGAGTGCGATGGCACGTTGCCGCAAAAGCTCGCGCGCGGCTGCAAGCTCAGCCGGCTGACCGGCGTCCACCGTCACCGCAAAACCGTTGACCGACAGGATCATGGCCGGGTCGGCTCCTGGGCGCGGGTCTTGGGCGTGCGAACGATCTGGTAGGGCCTAAATAGGTAGGACAGTGCGCCCGCCCCGCTCCAGATGTGGATCATGCGCGTGAACGGCGAGACGAGGAAGATCGTGAAGCCGAGCAGGATGTGCAGCTTGTACGTAAGCGGCACACCCATCATCAGTGTTGCAGCGCCGCCGTCAAGCGTGACAATGCCCTTCACATAGCTCGTCAGTGTCTCGAACAGTCCGCCGTCCATATGGAAGGCCGACAGTGGAACGGTGAGCAGGCCAAGCGCAAGCTGCAGCCAAAGCATGAGGGTGATGGCAATATCCCATTTGCGGCTGTTCAACCGGATACGCGGATCGGCGAGCCGGCGATGGATGAGGATCGTCAGCCCGACGATGGCGACGAGGCCGGCGATGCCGCCGACCACCATGGCAAGAAGCTGGTGCGCGACTGGCGTCAGCGCCCAGTCGACCGCCCAGTGCGGCGCCAAGAAACCCGCGAAATGGCCGAGGATGACGACAAGGACGCCGTAGTGGAAGAGATTGGAGCCGAGCCTCAATTCGCGCTTGCGCAACATCTGCGAGGAATCGCTCTTCCAGGTGTAGGGCTCGCGGTCGAAGCGGATGAGGCTGCCGATCAGGAGCACCACGAGACAGATATACGGATAGACGCCGAAGAGAAGCGTGTTCACGTAGGAATTGGCGAGCATGAAGAGCCTCCTTCCTTCTCAAGTTGTGGAGCCGCCGCCGGCCGTGTCGGCATCGGCAAAAGCGGGCCGCTCGGCCCAGTCGCGGTCGAGCGTTTCCGCCGGTTCGCGAACCGGTTTCACGCTGGCCGCATCGACGGGTTTCTCGCCTGCGATGGCGAGCAGTGCCTGGATGACAGCGGCATAGCTGCTTTGCCGGGCCAGCAGCGCGCGGCAGATGGAGGCCAGAATGGCCTTGCAGTCGACCAGCAGTTCGCGCGCCTCGGCCATGTCGCGCTGGCCCAGATACTCGAGCACGACCGGCAGGTAGTCCGGCAGTTCCGAAGCGGTGAGCTCAAAACCGGCGGCGGCGTAGAGTGCCTTCAGTTCGACCATCGCGGCACCCCGATCCCGGCCGTCGCCATGCAGGTGCTCGAAGAGATGTAGCGACAGCGCCCGCCCCCGGTCGAAGAGATCGACATAACGCTCTTCCGCCGCAAGCAGGTCGTCTTCGTCGATCTCGGCGAGAAGGCGAAGCAGGTCCTCACGCTCGCGTGTGGCCAGCAGTGGCGAGGTGCGCATCAGCTCGGCGATCTCAGGCAGCGCCTGGCGCATCTCGGCGTCCGGATAGGAAAGCAGGGCACTGAACGCCTTGAAGATCAGCATGGCACGTGCCTCACGTATCGAGTGGTCGCACTGGGTTCAGCTTGCGCCGCCCCATCTTGCCGCCGAAGAGCGAGGAATGCGGCGGGCCGAAATCGCAGCCATTGCCGAAGGTGAAGCCGCATGAGCCCTTCAGCCCGTACGCGTCTTCGGCTTCCTCGCGGTGGCTGGTCGGGATGACGAAGCGGTCCTCATAATTGGCGATGGCGAGATAGCGGTGCATGTCCTGGACCTGCGCGACCGAAAGCCCCGCCTGCGCCAGCACCGCGTCGCCGTCGCCCTCTCCGAGCTGGCGCTGACGGAAATAGATGCGCATCGCCAGCATTCGCTCCAGGGCCGATACGACCGGCGCCTCGGCGCCGGCGGTGAGCAAATTGGCGAGATAGCGCACGGGGATGCGCAACGAGCGCACGTCGGGGATCTCGCCCACCGTCTCGATGGCACCGGCATTGGCATGCGACTGGATGGGCGAGAGCGGCGGTACGTACCAGACCATGGGCAATGTCCGATATTCGGGGTGCAGCGGAAAGGCGATCTTCCAGTCCACCGCCATCTTGTAGGCGGGGGAGCGCCTTGCTGCCTCAATCCAGTTGTCGGCGATGCCATCTGCTCGAGCCTGCTCGATCACTGCTGGGTCGTTCGGGTCGAGGAACAGCTTGAGTTGCGCTTCGTAGAGGTCCTGCTCGTCCTCGACGGATGCCGCCCGCTCGATGCCGTCAGCATCGTAGAGAAGCACGCCGAGATAGCGAATGCGGCCGACGCAGGTCTCCGAGCAGACGGTCGGCTGGCCGGCCTCGATGCGAGGATAGCAGAAGATGCACTTCTCCGCTTTCCCCGAGGTCCAATTGTAGTAGATCTTCTTATAGGGACAGCCGGACACGCACATGCGCCAACCGCGGCACTTGTCCTGATCGATGAGGACGATGCCGTCCTCCTCGCGCTTGTAGATCGAGCCGGAGGGGCATGAGGCGACGCAGCTCGGGTTCAGGCAATGTTCGCAGAGCCTCGGTAGATACATCATGAACGTATTCTCGAACTGGCCGTAGATGTCCTTCTGCACCGCCTCGAAATTATAGTCCTGCGAGCGCTTGTCGAATTCGCCCCCGAGGATCTCCTCCCAGTTCGGCCCCCATTCGATCTTTTCCATAGGCCTGCCGGTGACCAGGGACAGCGGCCGGGCGACGGGCGCGGTCGGCAGTTCCGGCGCTTTCTGCAGATGCTCGTAGTCGAAGGTGAAGGGCTCGTAGTAGTCGTCGATCTCGGGCAGATTCGGATTGGCGAAGATATTGGCCAGAACGGCGAGCTTGCCGCCCTGCTTCGGGACGATCTTGCCATTCTTTTTCCGCTTCCAGCCGCCGTTCCAGCGCTCCTGGTTCTCCCAGTCCTTGGGATAGCCGATGCCGGGCTTGGTCTCGACATTGTTGAACCAGGCGTATTCCATGCCCTGGCGCGAGGTCCACACCTGCTTGCAGGTGACGGAGCAGGTGTGGCAGCCGATGCACTTGTCGAGGTTGAGCACCATGGCGATCTGCGCGCGGATCTTCATGATGCGGTCTCCTCGGCAATCGGGTCGACAGGGTTGGAGCGGTCGAGCCATTCGACCTTGACGAGCTTGCGCACCACCACGAACTCGTCTCGGTTGGAGCCGACCGTACCGTAATAGTTGAAGCCGTAGGAAAGCTGCGCGTAGCCGCCCACCATGTGGGTGGGTTTCAGCACCGTGCGCGTCACCGAATTGTGGATGCCGCCGCGCTGGCCGGTGATCTGCGAACCGGGCACGTTCACGATCTTTTCCTGCGCGTGATACATCATGCACATGCCTTCTTGGACGCGCTGGCTGACCACCGCGCGCGCCGCGATCGCGCCGTTCAGGTTGAAGAGTTCGATCCAATCATTGTCGACGATGCCGGCCTTCTTCGCATCGGTCTCCGAAAGCCACACAATCGGCCCGCCGCGCGACAGCGTCAGCATGATCAGGTTGTCGGTGTAGGTGGAGTGGATGCCCCATTTCTGATGTGGGGTGATGAAATTGAGTACGATTTCCTTCTCGCCATTCGCCTTCTTGCCAAGCATGGCGACTGCGGTACGGGTGTCGATCGGCGGACGGTAGACGGCCAAGCCTTCACCGAAATCGCGGAACCAGCGGTGATCCTGATAAAATTGCTGACGGCCGCTGATTGTGCGCCACGGGATCAGCTCGTTCACGTTCGTGTAGCCGGCCGTGTAGGAGACATGCTCGCTCTCTATGCCGGACCAGGTCGGCGAGGAGATGATCTTGCGAGGCTGCGCCTGGATGTCGCGGAAGCGGATCTTCTCGTCCTCGCGCGTCTTGGCAAGATGGGTGTGGTCGCGCCCAGTGATTTTGCCGAGCGCCTCCCAAGCCCTCACCGCTACCTCGCCGTTGGTTTCAGGCGCGAGATACATGACGGTTTCGGCAGCATCGATGTCGGTGTCGATGCGCGGCCGTCCATCGGTCGGTCCGCCGTCGTTGACACGATGGTTAAGGTCGCCGAGTCCCTTCACCTCGGTTTCGGTGTTCCACGAAATGCCCTTGCCGCCGTTGCCGAGTTTGTCGGCCAACGGCCCAAGCGCCGTGAAGCGGCGGTATGTATTGGGATAGTCGCGCTCGACCACGCTGAGCTGAGGTGCGGTGACCCCGGGCACAAGATCGCATTCGCCCTTCTTCCAGTCTTGTACTTCGAACGGCTGGGCAAGCTCCGCCGGCGTGTCGTGCTGGATGGGGGTCAGCACCACGTCGCGTTCGACGCCAAGATGGCCTTCCGCCAGTTCGGAAAAGCGCTTGGCGATCGCCTTGTAGGTCTCCCAGTCGCTTTTCGCCTCCCACACCGGATCCACGGCCGCCGACAGCGGGTGAATGAAAGGATGCATGTCGGAGGTATTGAGGTCGTTCTTCTCGTACCAGGTGGCCGTCGGCAGCACGATGTCCGAATAGAGGCAACTCGTCGACATGCGGAAGTCGAGCGTGACCACAAGGTCGAGCTTGCCTTCGGGTGCGGCGTCGCGCCAGGCCACCTCGCGCGGCTTCTCGCGGCCTTCCTCGCCGAGGTCTTTGCCCTGCAATCCGTGGCGCGTGCCGAGGAAGTGACGCAGGAAATACTCGTGCCCTTTGCCGGACGATCCGAACAGGTTCGAACGCCAGATGAATAGATTGCGCGGGAAATTGACCGGATTGTCCGGGTCCTCGCAGGCCATGCCGATCTTGCCGGATTTCAGGCCGGCGACGACATGGTCCTTGACACCGACGCCCGCGTTCTCGGCTTCGGTCGCGAGCGCCAACGGGTTGACGTTGAGCTGCGGCGCCGAGGGCAGCCAGCCCATGCGCTCGGCCTTGACGTTGAGGTCGATCATGCTGCCGCGATAGGGCGCGGGATCGGCAAGCGGCGACAGAAGCTCGGCCACGTCCAGCTTCTCGTAGCGCCACTGGTCGGAATGCGCGTAGAAGAAGGAGGTGCCGTTCATGTGGCGCGGTGGCCGCACCCAGTCGAGCGCGAAGGCGAGCATGGTCCAGCCTGTCTGCGGCCTCAGTTTCTCCTGCCCGACATAATGCGCCCAGCCGCCGCCCGAGACTCCGACTGTCCCGCACATCATCAGCATGTTGATGATCGAGCGGTAGCCCATGTCCTGGTGGTACCAGTGGTTCATGCCGGCGCCGATGATGACCATCGAGCGACCCTTGGTCTTCTCGGCGTTTGTCGCGAAGCCGCGCGCCACGTCGACGGCGTGCGCGATCGATACGCCGGTGATCTTTTCCTGCCACGCGGGCGTATAGGGCACATTGTCGTCAAAGCTTTTGGCGCAGTCGCCGCCGACCCCGCGGTCAAGCCCGTAATTGGCACAGAGCAGATCAAAGACGGTGGCGACATGGGCCTCGCCGTCCGCCAGCTTGACGCGACGTACCGGCACGTTGCGCATCAACACGTCGCCGCCTTGGTCGTTTCCAGAAAAATGCGGATGTGGCGTGCCGCCGAAATAGGGGAAGGCGACCGGCAGCACGTCGTCGCGCCGATCTATGAGGCTTAGCCCCAGTCGCACCTCCTTGCCCGTCTCGCCGTCCTTCTCCTCGAGGTTCCAGCGACCCTTTTCCTCGCCGTCCGACGGCCAGCGATAGCCTATCGAGCCCTGCGGGACGACGAGATCGCCGCTATCCTCGGCAAAGGCCACGGTCTTCCAGGCGGCGCGATCGGTTTTCGGTGTCTTGCGGCGCGATTTCGGCCCGCCTGCGAGATCGCTCTGGCGGACATAGCGGTCGGGCACAAAGCGGTCACCGTCCTTCCGCAGCCGCACCAGCATCGGCAGGTCGGTCAGACGCCGGCAATAGTCCTGGAAATACGGCACCTGTCGGTCAAGGAAGAACTCCTTGAGGATGACGTGCCCCATCGCCATGGCGAGCGCCGCGTCCGTGCCCTGCTTGGGATGCAGCCAGAGGTCGGACAGTTTCGCCACCTCGGCGTAGTCGGGTGTCACGGCCACGACCTTGGTGCCATTGTAGCGCGCCTCGACGAAGAAATGCGCGTCGGGCGTGCGCGTCTGTGGCACGTTGGATCCCCAAGCGATGATGTAGCCGGAGTTGTACCAGTCGGCCGATTCCGGCACGTCGGTCTGCTCGCCCCAAGTCTGCGGACTCGACGGCGGCAGGTCGCAGTACCAGTCGTAGAAGGACAGCAGCGTGCCGCCGATGAGGCTCAAATAGCGCGCACCGGAGGCATAAGAGACCATCGACATGGCCGGGATTGGTGAGAAGCCTACGACCCTGTCAGGACCGAAGGCCTTGACCGTATGCACGTTAGCGGCGGCGATGATCTCAATGGCCTCCGCCCAGGACGAGCGCACGAAGCCGCCGCGCCCGCGCATCGCCTTGTACGATTTCGCCGCCTTTTGATCATCGACGATCGAGGCCCAGGCCTCCACCGGCGCAAGCGTCTTGCGCGCCTCGCGCCAGGCCTTGACCAGACGGCCGCGCACCATCGGATATTTGATGCGGCTGGCGCTATAGAGATACCAGCTATAGGAAGCGCCACGCGAGCAGCCCCGCGGCTCGTGGTTGGGCATGCCGGGCCGCGTGCGCGGATAGTCCGTCTGCTGTGTTTCCCAGGTGACGACGCCACTCTTGACGTAGATCTTCCACGAGCACGAACCGGTGCAGTTCACGCCGTGAGTGGAACGTACGATCTTGTCGTGCTGCCAGCGCTGTCGGTAGCCCTCCTCCCACATGCGGTCCTCGTCGCGCAACTCGCCATGGCCATCGGCAAAGGTCTCGCGGCGGCGGGACAGGTAAGTCAGGCGTTCCAGGAAGTGGCTCATACGGCTGTTCCTTTTGTCGGCGTCAGTTTTGCGAAGCCTTCTGCTGTGCGGCCCCCTCGCCCATGACCGGGGCGCGCCGCACCTCTGTCAGATAGTTCCACGTCAGTGACACCCAGACGATGCCGTAGAGCAGCATGAAGCAGCTCGAATTGACGCCGAGCCGATCGAGGATGGCACCGAACATGATCGGCAGCAGGAAACCGCCAAGGCCGCCCATCATGCCGACGATGCCGGACACCGCGCCCATGTTTTCCGGAAAGTCGTCGCCGACATATTTGAAGGTCGAGGCCATGCCGCAGGCGAACGCGATGCCGAGCACGAACAGAAGCGCGGTGAAGAACCAGGCCGGCAGGGCTAGGCCGAAGCTCGCCGGGCCGCTGACCGTATGGATGGTCAGCTCGGTCTTCGGATAGGAAAGCAGGAAAAGGCAGATCCAGGCGACCCACAGCACCCACCATGTCACCGCATGCGCGCCGAAGCGGTCGGAAAGCCAGCCGCCGAATGCGCGGAAGACGCCGGCCGGCAAGGCAAAACAGGTCGCCAGCAGCGAGGCCTGCGCGATGGTCAGACCATATTCGGACTTGAAATACTGCGGCATCCAGATCGACAGTGCCGTAAAGCCGCCGAAGACGATGGAATAATACTGGCAGTATTTCCACACTCGCGGATCGCGCAGCACGGCAAGCTGTGACCGCATGGATGGCGAAGTCGCCGTCCGCGCGGTATCCGGCGCCGAGAATATCCAGAAGACTCCGGCCGTCACGACCAGGCCGACTGCATAGACCTTGGGCACCATCTGCCAGCCATAGGCGTCGATAAGCCACGGCGCCACGAACATGTTGAGGGCCGCGCCTACCGTGCCTGCTCCAAAGAAGCCCATGGCGAAGCCGCGCCTTTCCTTGGAAAAGAACCGCGCGACATAGGGCGTGCCTACCGAGAAGGAGGCTCCCACCAGCCCGAGCGCCAAGCCGAGCAGCAGGAAATGCCACAGCGCAGTGGCATAGGAGGAAATCCACACCGGAACGGCGCAGCCGAGAAGCAGTGCCAGCATCAGGCGTCGGCCGCCGAGACGGTCGGTCCAGATGCCAAGCGGCAAGCGGAACAGCGCCCCCGTCAGCACCGGCATGGCGGTCAGAAGACCGAATTCGACCGAATTGAGCCCGAGTTGCTCGCGGATCGGGATGCCGATCACGCCAAACATCATCCAGACGGCAAAGCAGGCCGTGAAGGCCCACGTGCTGACAACCAATACCGCGGCGCTTCCTCGCCTGGGCATCCAAGCCTCCGGCTCCGATTCCTAGGTTGTTCCGAAAAATATCGCATCGCGATCATCCCAGTTCTTAGCGCAAATGCAAGTACAAACCGGAATCGCCCACCAAACCCAGGTCCCACCGCGTGAGCCCTGCGAGCTCTGTAAGAGGGCCTGGGACTCCTGATGACGATGCACGCAGCAATCGACAACGGAGCTCTGAATGATGCCGGAAGACCAGATACACATCGTCATGGGTCACGCAACCGGCGCCATGCGCCGATCAAAAACGTCGAGAAATTTCGCCAGAATTCAATCAAGCCGACCTGAAGCGCCAAATACAAGATGGCGACCTGCCGGTGCTGCATCAGCGATCCTGCAGATTCGAAATAGATCACGCTGGCTACAAATATCCCATTTTCGCCTTCGCCGATCGCGAGGGGCAATGGCGCATCAATCGCATCCGGCGGTCTCGAAACGGAGAACCTTGGGGAGCTTGCAGCTCGCATCCTATAGCGCGGAGCAGGTGTTCCCACGATTGACGCGTCAACCCACCAAGGCAAGGATGCGTTCCGGCGAACGCGGCAGGTCCGTCAGTTCGGCGCCCAGCGCATGATTGACGGGGTTGCCGCCGCAACCGGAATGGTCGCTACCTCGCCGACGGCTTTTGCGAGCCGGGACAGGCCCTCGGCAGATGTTATCGTTTCATGATGCGGGTTGTTCATCTCCGTTCTCCGCAATCTGTGCCTCCCGGCCGAAACCGGGAGGCGGACCGCAGTGTTGAGGGTGAAAAATCGCAACGGTCAGGCAGCTTTGCGGGGACGTTCGGTATCCTGCGCGATCTGCTTACTGACTGCCGACGCATCGCCAGAGCCGATGGTGATGCGACGCGGCTTCAGCTCTTCGGGAATCTCACGCACTATGTCGATTGTAAGCAGGCCATTGTCGAGGTTCGCCGCCACAATCTTCATGTGGTCGGCCAGCTTGAAGGTCTGACGGAAACTGCGGTAGGCGAGGCCCTGGTGCAACAACTGCCCGCCGGTCGGTTCATCGCTCTTCTGGCCAACGACAACCAACTCGGGGCCGTGCTGGGTGAGCTCAACTTCTTCTGTGCTGAAGCCCGCAATCGCCATGGTGATACGGTAGTCGTTCTCGCCGACCTTCTCGATGTTGTAGGGCGGCCAGTCGGCCCGAGTGCTACTGTCGAGCATATCGAAGAGGCGGTCGAAACCGACCGTGGTGCGGTAGAGAGAGTCAAAGGTTCTCATAGCCATATTCTCCTTGAGCAACATGGGTATAAGGGACGCCGCCCCATGCGGCGCCGCCAGTTTGCCGAGCCAAACGGCCTCGACGGCGAGGAATTAGGGACGGCGGAAATTTGGTTCAAGAGCCCTATTCAAAAAAAATTGGCTGAGGATCCGCAGGCCCGTCCATCCTTTCGTCACCGAAAGAGTGCCGGGATGTCACGGTCCCCCTCAAAGATGTTTGCCACCTTCAGGAACTCACCCTGAGACGATAGAAAATCACCTCTTTGCGGCCGTACTCTCTGCCGATTGGAACGCCGCATAAATCGCGCCGAGGCGGATAAGAAATCTAAGCATGGAATCTCTCCGTCGACAGGATCAACAGGCCGGCATCAAGATAGTTCCAAGGTTTGCGAGCTGGGACTATTTTGCCGCCTCGCCCATTGTCCAACCACGGGCGTCGAGCTTTGGCATCGCGCGGCCATCACCCTTCCTGTCTGTGATCGCCTTCGTCGTTCAATCCAGGTATCAGATGCGCTTCACCGGACAACCATTTGTCCTTGTTCAGCAAGCCAGCGTCTTCGAGCGCGTCGATGTCAGGCAGATCACGCAGCGTGTTGAACCCTAAATGGGTCAGGAATGTCTTTGTCGTTACACAAGTGTAGGGTGCCCCGGGGGTAGGGCTGCGCGGACCCGATGCGATGAAGCCCGCACCGCGCAGATGGCCGATCAGGTCGCGGCTTATCTCGCGGCCGAAGAACGACGATAATTCACCGCGGGTCACCGGCTGGTGTGGAACGCATAAAGTGCGCCCGAACGGCTTAGGCCGGAAAGACCTTTCCAACGAAATGGCGCGCCTGCATGGCAAGTGAAGCGGAGTTCGTGCACCGCGAAAACATCAAGCACTTCGAAAAGAGGTTGGAAACCGAGACGGACCCGGCAGCCCGGAGTGTGCTTTTGAAGTTGCCGGATGAGGAACGGACGAAGCTCTCGCAGATTGAGACTCGGACGCGTCAGCCCCATAAGTCCCATCAAATCCAGCGCTAGACGCAACGGCTCAGGCCCTGGGGGAATGGTCTGTCAAATATCTAATCGCTCCATATGCGCGAACCATCTACGCGGCGAGGAAGACTTGCGGCACGCGTCACTGCAGGATTTCAGAGAGCTAATGCAGCCCGAGCCTGAATAGCTCAAGGCTGCTGCGTTTTGGTTCCCGACGTTAACCGACCTTGCGAAACTGCGTGCGCGGTCGCCCGCCTTCAAGCAGTTCGGCTTCGGTGTTACGTCCCGACTCGAACAGATTTACGAGCCTTGTGGCGATATCCTCCGCCTCGGGAGACCTTGGCTGGCATTGATCCTCGGCACGGAGGACGTCGAAAACTCGCTTTAGCAAGTCGAGGTCAGAGGGATAGAACCCCGCCGCCTGTAGGAGTGACCTGTGCATCTCTGTGCCTCCAGAAGGGCGAGAGTGCGGTCTACGCTCCCAAGCAACGGAGCCCATACAATGGCCGCTGACCTTCGTACTATGGGCCGCAATTGCGGGCGTGGCATTGTCATTTGACATAGCGTTGCAAAAAAAGGCGATGGCTGAGCATCGAGCGCTCTGTCCGTTTCCGACTAGGAACCAGGCTCGTTCGGGGGCGTTCGCCACCTGAAGGGATTCATTCCACCATGGTTGATGAAAACAAAAGCGCTCTCGATGTATCGGTCGGCATACTCAGCCGTCTAATGACGGAAACCGGCATCACCGAAGCGCAAGCCCGTGAACTCATTGCTCTACTCGGGCTGAATTGGTCATCGCTGTTGCGAGAGGCGCGGCTCCTGAAGCGGTGACTGCCCTAGTATCGTAGACCCACACCTCGACAAGCCGAACCTAATATCGCCAAGCAGCTTGTTTCATGCATGAGAACACGCGGTGTCAATTTTCTCGATCAAGGGTTCGCCAACAACATCCCTGAGACGACAACGGCAGACGTCATCTCCGTCGACGAACTCACGCATAAGCTGATCGCCGCCGTAAAGGCGCACGGCATCAAGCGAGACGAGATCGACGAGGATGTCGACAGCCTCTATCGCACCATCCCCGACGCGATTGTGCACTACGACCCTGGCCTGCCTGAATAGCCTTGCCACTGCGGTTGTGGCGAGGAATACATTCCTCCGTTGCGGCGATCCCTCTCACGGAGATTGCCATGCCTCAGAAGACCCTCGCCGATACCCTTGCCGCCCGCGAAAGCATCCACATCAACTGCGGGCACCCGGTGTGCTGCAGATCAACCAAGCTCGATATCCAGGCGCTGATAGACCGCCTCGGGCCTGACCACGGTTCGATGCACCAGGATCTTGTCGGGCTGTTCGGCTGCTCCAGTTGCAAATTAGCCGACCGTGAGCGGCGTCCGGTGTTTTTCACATGCATTCCTGACTACGAAGGCCAGCAGCGGGAGCGCAACCGCGACTGGAAGCCGGCGTTCGATCGAGGATAGCGATTGACGGGAACATTAGCCGTCTCTGAAAGTTTGTGCCCGGCAGCTGGCGGTGCCTCCATTGCCTGCTGAAGATCGGGGGCAACCCTGATCGGCCCGCGCTCTCCGCCAGAGGCGCGGGCTTTCGAACCAAAGAGGAAGAGATGCCTGAAACGCCGGCTACAACCTACGTCGTGAGGGTGTTCGAGAAACCGCATTGGCGGACTGTGCTCACGACCAACGACAAGACCAAGGCGCTGGCTTTGGCGAAAGAGATTGGTGACAAGGTACGGGTCGACACAATTACGCCGAAGCCGGAGGAGCGCTAGAGGGCTCGGCGCAGTCGGCGACATAGCCGGTGATAGATCGGCGAGCTTTGAAGGTCACGGGCTGCGTGGGTGAACAGCAGCACGAAAAACAAAACCACAACTGCAGACACAAACCCGGTAACGAGAGCCATACAAGGGAACGACGCCGCCGTCGGGAAGTTCCGCGCTGAACGAGCGCCTTCTTCCGACGCCGGGTTGAGGCGACCATGGAGTATATGATCAGCATGCTTGACGCGATGGATGGTGACCCCGATCTTGAACCTGACCTGTCGAAGAACAGCACGACCGAGAGGCTGTACCGCTGAGGGCGTCACGGCCCTTCCTCTTGGCCGAAGTCCAACGGCGATACCGAAAAACTCACCGTTGATTGGCAACAGAGACCGGCGGACGACCCGCCGGTTTTCATTTGGTTCGATCGCTGCTTGGCAGGACATGAGACCCCGGCGCCAAGCGTGCTCCCCGAAGGGAGCGCTTGAACGATTTGAGCGAATAAGGGCAGTGGGCACGGCCCTTGGCCTGCAGGCGGCTGGCGCCAAGACGCGGGAGAAGTCGGCGGCGTAGAACACTGCGACCAATGTGCGACCAATGAATGGAGATAAGGGCAAGGTTGGGGAGATTATGATCGCATCATCGCCGAGGAGAACAACAATTCGTGGGTAGCCAGATCGTGGGGCCGATGCTGGCGGCTGCCTTGGCCTATTTCGAGGCCCAGCCATGAATATCACCAGACGTTCCGCGCTTAGTCGCAGGAAACCCTTGGAAATCAACGGAAGCAGTTTGCAACATAGCGCGAGGGCGATTTGGCACCACGGTCCGCCGATCAATGCATTGACTTTATTGGTCAATTTTGTGGTACCGTTGGCTGGGATCGAACCAGCGACCTCCGGATCCACAATCCGGCGCTCTAACCATCTGAGCTACAACGGCACGTTTGCCTGAGCGGGAGCGAAACAGAAACTCGTCCCGACCTGTCGTTCGGCGATGCGTCCTTACGGGCTTCTGGATTCTAATTCAAGGCTTTTGGAAAGCAAAGGTCACTTCCCCACATCGGCGCGGCATTTGCCTGGCAAAAAGAGGGCACAAGACAAGAACTGGGCACCAGACAAAGAAAAAGGCCGGCGGGAGGAGGTGCCGGCCTTTTCCTGTTACGAGCCAGCGGGAGGAGGTGCTGGCTGGTCACCCCGGGGAGCAGAGGGAGGAGGTTCCACCCGCCGGGTATTCCTTGATGGCTACCATCATACGCCTGATCGTTTTTAAGAAAATGCGACCTTTTGTTGCATCTTCGGATCATGCGTAAATGTTAGGCAACCTTGATTTCCTTCATCGCCTTCTCGAAGGCGGTCTTGATCGGCTTGGAGACGTCCTCGGCTGCCTTGGAGGCGACGGCCTGGAAGTCCTTGGCCTGCTCGACGGTCGCTTCGACGCGCTTGCGCAGGAAGGCGGTCTGCAGCTCGACGACTTCCGACAGCGACTTGGCGCCGATCAGGGCTTCGAGATGGGAGAAGCCGGCCTCGGCATTGGCGCGCAAAGCGGAAATGGTCTTGAGCGACAGGTCGCTGGAAACGGTCTTGGCGGTCTCGAAGGTCGACTCCAGAGCCTTCTGGGTCTCCTCGGCACCGGTCTTCAGCTTGGCATAGGCTTCCTTCGACTGCTCAACGCCCTTTTCGGCGAAAGCGCGCATCTGGTCGGTGGCCTTGGAAGCGTCGAAGCTCGGGAATTCAACGTTTTCGATCGTCTCGGCGGTTTTGGTCCTGGACATTTTCCATCCTTTTCAGCGGCGGCGGCTTTGACAGAAGGCCGTCTCGTTCATGTATGATGGCAATATAAAGGCAAATTTTGTGCATTGCAATATCTTTGTTGCAGTGCACCATAAATTTCTTTTGAGCCGTTAACCAAGAGCCCAGATTCCAGCCTTTGCACGTTCTGGCTTGTGGACCTTCGCGCCTCCGGCTTTTATTAACAAAGCGTTAACTGCAAATTCGCCGCTCCGTGAGGGTTCGCCAAGCGCATGCCGTCCGAATATTCCTTCCTCGACGTCGCCGTACTCGACGCGGTCCGCCAGCGCTTTGCCGCTGGCGACGCGATCGCGATCCTGTCGGCGGATCTGGAGCAGGTGATCTGGGCCAATGGACCAGGCGCCGCGGTGTTCGGCTATCCCGACATCGAGGCGATCATCGGCGCCTCGGCGCAGTTGCCCTTGATCGCCAGGCGCCAGATCATGGCGACCAGCGGATTTCCCGAGATCGGCAGCGACCGCGCCATCATGGTGCGGCTGGCGACCGGCATGACCAGCCGCGCCGTCGGCTTCCTGGCCAGTGCGGTGACCATGCCGGATGCCGAAAAAGCCATCATGCTGGCCGTGCCGGCGGCGCAGACGGGTTCGCGCAGTGCCGGCGAAATCGCCGCTCGCGCCATCAGCGGCTTCACCGAGGATGGCCATTTCATCGCCTTTGTCGACGCCGGCGGCACTATCGAGGCGGCCTCGGAAGGATTTTCGGCACTGGGCATCTTGCCGGAGACGCTGGCCGCGCTCGTCGCCGACGTCGCGGCCGAGAGCGACCGCATCGTCAAGCGCCTCGTCCCCGGCCGCATGGTCTCCTATCCGGCAGGGCTGGCAAGATTGACCGAGGAGCGGCATCTGCTGGTGGTGATCGACGAGGACCAGCTCGACGATAAAGCCGCTGCCGACGACAGCGTCGTGGAACCACAGCAGCCAGCCCCAACCGAGACCGCAGCTCCGGAAAGCACGATCGCCCAGCCGGAACCGGATCAGGACAACAGACCGGCAGTCGACAGCGAACACGCGACTGCCGCAGTGGACGAATCGAGCGTTGCACAAGCCACCGAGACCAAATCGGTGCCTGCCGAGCCTGGGAATGTCTATCCAGACGAGCGACCCGCGGAGACTGCGGACAACGACCCAGGGAGTGCCGGCGGCACGCCGGCGCAGCATGATCACTGGTACTTCAATGCCGGTGAGGATGATGCACAACGAACCGACCGGCCAGCCGCAACCGAGCCCGTTGAGCCTCCCAGCACCGCCGCGGAGGTCGCAGCGGAAAATCCGACGCAGGACGGCACGAAGACCGCCGCGCCTCTCGAACGCCCGGTGGCGCGGTCGATCGACCGCACGGCGGCGCCGGTACGCTTCGTCTGGCGCACCGATGCCGAGGGCAGGTTCAGTGCGCTGTCGCAGGAATTCGCCGACATCGTCGGCAAGCCGGCGGCCGACGTGATCGGCCGCCGCTTCAGGGATGTCGCGGCCACCTTCGGGCTCGACCCCTCCGGCGAGATATCCGGTCTCCTGGAACGGCGCGATACCTGGTCCGGGCGCTCCGTGCTGTGGCCGGTCGTCGGCACCGATTTGAAGATACCTGTCGACCTAGCGGCCCTGCCTGTCTATGGCCGCAGCCGCGCCTTCGAGGGTTTCCGTGGCTTCGGCGTCGCCCGCCCCAGCGATGCGGTCGTCGATCCGGAAGCGATCGGCATGGCGCTGGTGCCCAATGGCAAGGCGCCGGTGCCGCAAGCCGTCGAACCCGAGCCCGAGCAGCCGAAGGCCGAGCAGCCTCAGGCATTGGATCCATTCAAAGGTGAGGTGCCGGCGCTGACCATCGTGCCGAAACCGGAGCGGCGCTTTGCCGACAAGGTGATCCGGCTGGCCGAGCATCGCCAGCCAGCCAACGACAAGGGCCTGTCGACGCTGGAACGCAGCGCGTTTCGCGAGATCGGCGAACGACTGAAGAAGGACAGCGCCCCGGTCGAGCCGGCAGAGACCCAGAAGCCCAACCTCGAAAGCTTCGGGGAGGCTACGATCGAGACGTCTGCCGAACCTTTGGCGGAAACAGCGGAGGCCGAGGCTCCGGTCGAGGCGGCTGGCGACCTTACGCATGCCGGCGATATCCCCGCGGCAGAGCCCGAGGACGAACCGGTCGAGCCATCCGAGACCGATGCCGAAGACGAGCAGGATCTGGCGCGGCTTGACGGCGGTCGCCCGGACAAAGCGGTTCATGAGGGACCCACTGGACCGAATGTGACGGGCTCGTTGCTCGACTATGCCGGCCATGATGACGAAAGCGGTCCGGTCGCGGACAACAATGACGCGGCCTCTGTTTCCGAGCCGGTGACGGCGGAAACAGAAATCACCATGCCCGTCACGGCTGGCGAAGGGCCGGCTGGCGCTGATGCGACACATGACGCCGTCGATGACGACAGCATGACCTCAGCGGATTTTCGCGATGCCGAGGATAGTGAAGATTGGGCGCAGCCCGACGCGGAAGGCGCGGCGCCTGACGAGGAGGCGGCTGCATCCGTCGAAGACACCACCAGCGCAAGCGACGCCGTCGCGGCACGCGTGGAGCGCCCTCGCCTGCAGGTGCCGCCGCTCAAGACAGAAGGCTTCGTGCCGTCGGCGTTTTCCGCCGGAGATGAACACAAGGCTCCGGACACCTTGCTGCTCGGCAGGCTGCCGGTGCCCCTGCTCATCCATTCCGGCGACCAGTTGCACTATGCGAACGAGGAATTCCTCAATCTGACCGGCTATGAGGCGCTCGATGACCTGACGGACGCCGGCGGCCTCGGCGCGCTGTTTGCCGACCCCTATGCCGACGACGGCGCTACCGACGGCACCGATCATGCGCTGCGGTTGAAGACGCGTGACGGACAGGAATTCCCGATCGAGGCCATCTTGCGCTCGGTTCCCTGGCGCGACGGCAAGGCTCTGATGCTGGTCGTGCGCCGCTCCGGCGAGGACGACGCACCGGCGGCCCTACATTCGGTTGGCGACGAACAGACGCAGCCCGACATTCCCGAGCTGAAGGCCCGCATCGCCGAGATGCGCACCATCATCGACACCGCCACCGACGGCGTCGTGCTGATCGGCCGTGACGGCACCATCCGCTCGATCAGCCGCCCGGCCGAAGCGCTGTTCGGCTTCGACAGCGACGACGTGACCGGTAAGCCGTTCGCCTCTCTGTTCGCGATCGAAAGCCAGCGCGCGGCGCGCGACTATCTCAACGGACTGTCCGAGCCCGGCGTGGCGAGCGTCATGAATGACGGCCGCGAGGTGATCGGGCGCGAGGCGCAGGGGCGCTTCATTCCGCTGTTCATGACCATCGGCCGACTGCCCAACGACAGCGGCTTCTGTGCAGTCGTGCGCGACATCACGCAGTGGAAGCGGGCCGAGGAGGATTTGACGCAAGCGCGTGCAGTGGCCGAGCGCGCGTCTTCGCAGAAGACCGATTTCCTCGCGCGCATCAGCCATGAGATCCGCACGCCCCTCAACGCCATCATCGGCTTTTCCGAACTAATGATCGACGAGAAGTTCGGACCTGTCGCCAATGACCGCTACCGCGACTATCTGCGCGACATCAACCGCTCGGGCAATCATGTGCTCGACCTGGTCAACGACCTGCTCGACATCTCGAAGATCGAAGCCGGCCAGCAGGAGATGGCCTACGAGGCGGTTTCGCTCAACGACACGCTGGCCGAGACAGTGGCGATGATGCAGCCGCAGGCCAACCGCGAACGCGTCATCATCCGTTCCAGCTTCGCATCGCGGCTGCCGGAAGTGGTGGCCGACCTGCGCAGCGTGCGCCAGATCGCGCTCAACATCCTGTCGAATGCCATCCGTTACACCCAGGCCGGCGGCCAGGTGATCGTCTCGACCGCCTATGAGACGTCGGGCGACGTTGTCATGCGGGTGCGCGACACCGGCATCGGCATGAGCCAGGCCGAAATCGAGCAGGCGCTGAAGCCGTTCAAGCAGATCAACGCGCTGAAGCGTGGGCGTGGCGACGGCACGGGCCTTGGACTGCCACTGACCAAGGCGATGGTGGAAGCCAACCGCGCCCGGTTCACCATCAACTCGACACCGGGGGAAGGCACCCTGGTCGAAGTCGCGTTTCCGTCGACCCGTGTGCTCGCGGAATAGGCCAGCCCTTTCCACAGCTCAGCCTCTTTTGTTTGGCGCAATTCCGAACGGAAAACCGCTATGCACTTTTCCTGGAATTGCTCCGGTAAAAGAAAAGGCGCCCAAAGGACGCCTTAAGAGATGGGATTGCTGTCACAACGGGGGCTTGAGCGAATTCGGATCCTCCGGGGGCTGAGGAACGGGATTTCTCCCTCAAGTTGTATGCGACTATCGACGCCGGACCTTAACAACTCCTTACCGGGCAGCCAAAAAATTTACGAATGTGTACCACTCGTGAAATCTAGGTAAATTCTACCGACATATTTGGTTAACCATGCCCGAGAGTCTTTTTCATGGATGTCGTTGTCTCAAAACCGGAGCCACATTTGAGCGACATGCAGTAGCAGCTACTCGGCCAATTGCGGCAGGTTCTTGAACAGCTCCAGCGCCTCTGGATTGGCGAGCGCCTCCTTGTTCTTGATGGCGCGGCCGTGCACGACGTCGCGCACCGCAAGCTCGGTGATCTTGCCGGACTTGGTGCGCGGGATGTCGGTGACGGCGACGATCCTGGCCGGCACGTGGCGGGGGCTTGCCCCTGTTCGGATTTTCGCCCGTATGCTTTTTTCGAGATCCGCGTCGAGCCGCACGCCGGCGGCCAGCCGCACGAACAGCACGACGCGCACGTCATTGTCGAAATCCTGGCCGATGCACAACGCCTCCAGTATCTCCGGCATCTGTTCGACCTGGTTGTAGATCTCCGCCGTGCCGATGCGCACGCCGCCTGGGTTGAGCGTGGCGTCGGAGCGGCCATGGATGATCAGGCCGCCATGCGCGGTCCATTCGGCGAAATCGCCGTGACACCAGACATTGTCGAAGCGCTCGAAATAGGCCGCCCGGTACTTCTTGCCCTCGGGGTCGTTCCAGAAGCCGATCGGCATCGCCGGAAAGGCCTTGGTGCAGACCAGTTCGCCCTTCTCCTGTCGGATCGGCCTGCCGTCGTCGTCCCAGACATCGACTGCAAGGCCGAGGCCGGGTCCCTGGATCTCGCCGGTCCAGACCGGCTGCGTGGGCACGCCGAGCACGAAGCAGGAGACGATGTCGGTGCCGCCGGAAACCGAGGCCAGATGCACATCCTTCTTGATGCCGTCATAGACGAAGCGGAAATCCTCCGGCGACAGCGGTGACCCGGTGGAAGAAATCGCACGCACGCTCGACAGATCATGCGTGCGGATCGGCTTGAGACCGGCCTTGCGCACGGAATCGATGAATTTGGCCGAGGTGCCGAAAAAGGTCATCTTCTCGGCATCGGCGAAGTCGAACAGCACATTGCCGTCGGGGTAGAAGGGCGAGCCGTCATAGAGCAGCAGCGTCGCACCCGAAGCGAGCCCCGACACCAGCCAGTTCCACATCATCCAGCCGCAGGTGGTGAAGTAGAAGAAGCGGTCACCGTCGGTGAGACCGGCATGCAGCCGGTGTTCCTTGACGTGCTGGATCAACGTGCCGCCGGCCGAATGGACGATGCATTTGGGAATGCCGGTCGTTCCCGACGAGAACAGGATGTAGAGCGGATGCAAAAACGGCAGCGGCTCGAAGGCAACGGGCTTGCCGGCGAAGGGCGACAGCGCTTCTTCCAGCGCCACCGCCTTGTCGACGGTAGCAGCGACATCGCTCGATGTGCCGAGATAGTCGACGACCAGGATCTTGCGGACAGTGCCGAGCTCGGCCGCGACCGCGGCGATCTTGTCGGCGACCTCGATCGCCTTGCCGTTGTACCAGTAGCCATCCGGCGCGATGAAGACGACGGGCTCGATCTGACCGAACCGGTCGAGCACGCCCTGCTCGCCGAAATCGGGAGAGCAGGACGACCAGACGGCGCCGATCGAGGCGGCGGCCAGCATGGCGGCAACCGTCTCCGGCATGTTGGGCATCATCGCCGCAATGCGGTCGCCCTTTTTCACCTTGAGCGACAGGAAAAGCTGCTGCAAACGCGAGGTCAGCGCATGCAACTCGTTCCACGACAGCCGGCGTTCGACCTTGTCCTCGCCACGAAACACGATGGCCTCACTGGCGCCGGTCTTCCTCAGCAGATTCTCGGCGAAATTCAGCGTGGCATTAGGGAAGAAGGAGGCACCGGGCATCTTGTCGCCGTCGACCAGCACGGACTCGATCCCATTGGTCCCCTTGTCGCCGACGATACCGCAGAAATCCCAGACCAGGCCCCAGAACCCTTCTCGGTCCTCTACCGACCAGCCGTGAAGCTGCGAATACGAAGAAAACGTTACGCCGGCTTTCACAGCGGCGGCCTTGGTGAAAGCGGTCAAGGGTGCTGCATCAATCTGGTCTTGTGTCGGGGTCCAGAGCGGTACTTCGGCAGCCATGATGGTTCCTCCACGGTCGCCATCGCTTATGCATATCGCAGCGCAGCAGAGCAAGATTTTGTTCGGTCAATGCGACCAGATGTGCGCAAATGCCATCGCCGAGCCATAAAGACTTGAAATGCCTCAGCCCTAAGTCGTAGTGACGACTGGACGTCGTGGTGACGACTGGGGTTACACCCGTCGGGCGATTTGTCGGAATGGAAGCATACGGGGCGATATGCCATCATCTTTGATCCGGCGCGGGGTATGGACGATCGGCGCTGCCGGTATCGTCATCGCGCTGGTGGTTGCCGCCCTGCCGCTGATCGCCTCCACCCGTATCGTGCGCGACCGTATCGCCTGGGAAATGAGTGCGTGGAGCGGCTTCCGGGTCGCCATCGAAGGTTCGCCGCGCATCGAGGTCTGGCCGACATTCCGGGCCATCCTGACCGATGTGACGCTTTCACAATGGACCGACACCGAGGCGCCACCGGTCGTCGAGGCAGAACGGGTCGAGGTCGACCTTTCCGCCATGGCGGCGCTGCGCGGCGACGTGGTGTTTTCGACGGCGCGGCTGGTGCGGCCGACGATCCGGGTTCAGCGCACGCCAGCCGGCCTCTTCCTGCCCGCCGTCCCGACCGGCGGGCGCATCACGCGCTCCATCGATGCGGCGCGCGGCGTGGTCAATGCCGACCCCGCCAAGCCGGACCTCGATAAGCTGCCGGCCGACACCTTCGGCACGGTGGAGTTCCGCGACGGCCGCATGGTGGCCTCCATCGCCGGCAAGGACGTCGAAATCCTGAGCAGTTTGACCGGCCAGGCGAATTGGGCGGCGATGAACAGCAATGCGACGCTGTCGGCCACAGGGATCTGGCGCGGTGAAAGCGTTGCGCTGGACGTCGCCTCGGCGAAACCGCTTGTGCTGTTTGCCGGCGGTACGGCGCCGCTCACGCTGTCCTTCAAGGCGGCACCCGCCACCTTCTCGTTCGACGGCACGGCCAGCATGTCCGAAAACACCTATTTCGACGGCCAGGCGAAATTCTCGGCACCCTCGCTGCGGCGTGTCCTGGAATGGTCGCAGGCCGGCATCGCTCCGGGCGCTGCCATCGGCTCGGTCGGCATTTCGAGCAAGATCACGGCGACGGGCGGGCGCGTCAAGTTCGACAACACGGCCATTTCCCTGGACAACAATCCGGGAATGGGTGCGCTGGACCTCTCGCTCGGCGAGGCACAGCCGGTGATCTCCGGCACGCTCGCCTTCGACACGCTCGATCTCAGATCGTTCCTCTCCGCCTTCACGCCGCTGGCGCCGACCGGAGGGGCGGGACCCGGCGAAATCGACACAAGTTTCGCCGACAAGATCAACCTTGATCTCAGGTTGTCGGCAGCGCACGCCACGGCGGGGCCTATCCAACTCGCCGATGTCGCCGCCACCGCACAGGTCAAGGATGGTCTTTCCGCCTTCGATATTTCCGATGCCTCGGCCTTCGGCGGCAACATCCAGACCAGCCTTCGTTTCGACCGCAAGCCGGAAGGTACGCAGGTCGAAATCCGGCTGCTGGCGTCCGACATCGACGGCGGTGCTTTCGGCACGGCGGCAGGCATGACCCGGCTGGTGCCGGTCGGCACGGGGACCGTCTCGGTGATCCTCAAGGGACCGGGCAGAACCTGGGACTCCATCTTTGACAATGCCGACGGCTCGGTTTCGGCGACCTTCGGGCCAGGTGCGTTGAGCAAGCTCAACCTGCCGGCCTTCCTCAAACATACCGAGCAAGGCGGCTTCTTCGCGCTTGACGACGTCTCCGACGGAACGTTGCCGATCGACGGCGCCGAGATCAAGGCCAGCATTTCGAAGGGCGTGGCACGGATCGACAAGGCCGAGGCCAATTCGGCGAAGTACAAGATCTGGCTGTCGGGCATCGCCTCCTACGCCGGACGAGGACTGGCATTGTCCGGCGGTGTCATTCAGGCGGACCAGGCGGCAACACAGACCAATGGTCAGCAAGGCCCCAACCAGTCCTCGTTCTTCGTCGGCGGGACATGGAGCACGCCGTTCATTTCCCCGATCAGCCGCGGCGTTTCGGGGGAATAGGCCCGCCGCGCTTTCAATCTTCAGCCGCGCTGTGCGGCCTGCTCGTCGAGCTGGCGCTGCACCTCACGGCGCTTGTTGGCAAGCGAGGCGATGATGACGCCAATCGCCACAACGGCGATCAGGATGGTGCAGGCGGCGTTGATCTCCGGCGTCACGCCGAGGCGAACCTGGCTGTAGATCTTCATCGGCAGCGTCGTGGCGCCCGGCCCGGAGGTGAAGCTGGCGATGACCAGATCGTCGAGCGACAGAGTGAAGGCCAGCATCCAGCCGGACACGATGGCCGGCATGATGACCGGCAGCGTGATCTGGAAAAAGGTCTTCACCGGCGTTGCGCCCAGATCCATCGCGGCTTCCTCGAGCGAGCGGTCGAAGGTGATGAGGCGCGACTGCACGACGACGGCGACGAAGCACATGGTCAGCGTGATGTGGGCGAGGGTCACGGTGAGGAAGCCGCGGTCGAGGCCGACCGCGACGAAGAGCAGCAGCAGCGACAGGCCGGTGATGACTTCCGGCATGACCAGCGGTGCAAAGACCATGCCTGAAAACAGCACCCTGCCCCTGAAGCGCGTGTAGCGGGTCAAGGTGAGCGCAGCCAGAGTGCCCAGCACCGTCGCAACGGTGGCCGAGATCAGGCCAACACGCGCCGTCACCCAGGTCGCGTCCATGAGGCCCTGGTTGTGGAACAGCGAGACGTACCATTTGGTCGAGAAACCGCCCCAGACCGTGACCAGTTTCGACTCGTTGAAGGAGAAGACGATGAGCAGCACGATCGGCAAATAGAGAAAGGCAAAGCCAAGCACGATCGAGGTGATGT
Organism: Mesorhizobium sp. Root695; assembly: GCF_001428185.1. Lineage (NCBI taxonomy): Bacteria > Pseudomonadati > Pseudomonadota > Alphaproteobacteria > Hyphomicrobiales > Phyllobacteriaceae > Mesorhizobium > Mesorhizobium sp. Root695. Next base: position 157,104 of record NZ_LMHO01000046.1, read on the forward strand.
TGAAGCGACTCCAGGTGGTGTTCATGCGGTCACCTGTCCATTTCTTGAGCGCGCGCCTGAGCCCGCTGGAAGAGCATGATCGGCACGATCAGCAGCAACAGCAGGATGACGGCCACGGCCGACGATACAGGCCAGTCGCGATTGGCGAAGAACTCGTTCCACAGCGTCTTGCCGATCATCAGCGTCTGCGACCCGCCAAGCAGATCGGGAATGACGAATTCGCCGACGGCCGGAATGAACACCAGCAGACAGCCGGCGATGACACCGGGCAGCGACAGCGGGAAGGTGATCTTCCAGAAAGCGCCGGTTGGCGGACAGCCGAGATCCTTTGCTGCCTCGATCAGCGAATAATCCATCTTCTCAAGAGCGGAATAGAGCGGCAGCACCATGAACGGCAGGTAGGAATAAACGATACCGATGAAGATCGCCGTGTAGGTGTTGAGGATGATCAGCGGCTGGTGAATGACCCCAGTGGCGAGCAGCAGCTGATTGAGCAGCCCTTCGGGCTTGAGAATGCCGATCCAGGCGTAGACGCGGATCAGGAACGAGGTCCAGAATGGCAGGATCACCAGCATCAGCAAGGTTGGGCGGATCGTCGCCGGCGCGCGCGCCATGCCGTAGGCGATCGGATAGCCGACGAGCAATGTCAGGACCGTCGAGATCGCGGCGATGATGACGCTGGTCACATAGGCGTTGAAGTAGAGCGCGTCCTGCGTCAGCCAGGTGTAGTTGTCGAGACTGAGTTGCTTCAGCTGAGCAAGGAACCCGGAAATGCCGCCGCTGAAATCGAGTGCCGGCGTATAGGGCGGAATGGCGATCGCCGTTTGCGACAGTGAAATCTTGAAGACGATGACGAACGGAATGAGGAAGAAGAACAGCAGCCAGACATAGGGGACGATGATGACCAGGCGGCCAAAGAAGGCGGCGCCCAGCCTGGCGAGGGCGGATCCGCCGGCATTGGTAGCCGGGGCTGATGCGGTGGTGACGGCGGCGCTCGACATGGTCGCCCCCTACCGCGTCAGCACGACGCCGGCGTCGGGCCGGAAGGAAACCCAGGCGCGGTCGTTCCAGCTCAACGGATCCTCGGTGATGCGGGCCGCGTTCATGGTGCTCGCACGCACCACCTGGCCGTCGTCCAGCCTGACATGATAGACGGTCATGTCGCCGAGATAGGCGATGTCGTAGACCTCGCCCTCTATCGCGTTGACCGCCTCGGCCGGCTTCTTCGACGACACCTTGATCTTTTCCGGCCTGATGGCGAAGGTGACGGCCGTCCCAGCGCCGGCGGTGCCGGCATTGTCGGTGCGGATGGTGATGCCATTGCCGGCATCGATGCTGGCGCTGCCGGCCTCGCCACGCGCGATCTTGCCTTCGAACATGTTCACATTGCCGACGAAGCCGGCGACGAAGCGCGACCCCGGCGCCTCGTAGACTTCGGCCGGCGTTGCCACCTGCATCACCTCGCCCTTGTCGATGATGGCGATGCGATCGGCCATCGTCATCGCCTCTTCCTGGTCATGGGTGACGACGACGAAGGTCAGTCCGAGGTTCTGCTGCAGGTCCATCAGTTCGAACTGCGTTTCCTCGCGCAGTTTCTTGTCGAGAGCGCCAAGCGGCTCGTCGAGCAGCAGCACCTTCGGCCGCTTGGCGACCGAGCGGGCGAGTGCGACGCGCTGGCGCTGGCCACCTGACAGCTGATGCGGCTTGCGCTTGGCGAACTGCTCGAGCTTGACCAGCTTCAGCATCTCGGCAACGCGCGACGCGATCTCGGGCTTCGGCATGCCGTCCTGCTTGAGGCCGAAGGCGATGTTGTTCTCGACCGTCATGTGCGGGAACAGCGCATAGGACTGGAACATCATGTTGACCGGCCGCCGGTAGGGCGGGATGCCGCGCAGATCCTGGCCATCGAGCAGGATGCGGCCTGATGTCGGCTCCTCGAAACCGGCGAGCATCCTGAGCAGCGTCGATTTTCCGCAACCGGAGGCGCCGAGCAGAGCGAAGAACTCGCGCTCGAAGATGGTCAGCGACAGATTGTTGACGGCGGTGAAGTCACCGAACTTCTTGGTGACGTTGTCGAACTGGATATATGGCTTGGCGTTCGGGTCGTTCCACGGCGCAAAATCCCTGCGGATGCTGCCAAGCGATTTCATGTCCCACTCCGTCCTGACTCTTGCTTCTTGCCCCAGAAAAGAATGGTCCCGGCAGGTGGCTGCCGGGACCATGTCGGATTGCTTACTGGCCAGTAACGATCTTGGTCCAGGTGCGCGTGATGACGCGCTGGGTCTTTGGATCGTATGGTGAGACGGTGTAGAGCTTCTTTATCGTTTCGGCATCGGGATAAACCGAAGGATCATCCAACAGTGCCTTGTCGACGAATTGCTGCGAAGCCTTGTTGCCGTTTGCGTAGAGCACATAGTTCGACGACTTGGCGATAACTTCCGGCTTCATCATGTAATTGATAAACTCGAGCGCCTCCGCGACATGCTGCGCGTCAGCGGGGATCGCCATCTGGTCGAACCACATCTGAGCGCCCTCCTTCGGCACGGAATAGCCGATCTCGACGCCCTGCTTGGCCTCGACCGCGCGGTTGCGGGCCTGGAATACGTCACCCGACCAGCCGACCGCCAGGCAGATATCGCCGTTGGCGAGCGCGTTGATGTATTCGGAGGAGTGGAACTTTCGGATATAAGGCCGGACCTTGAGCAACGTCTCCTCGGCCTTGGCGATATCGTCTGGCGACGTGCTGTTCGGGTCGAGGCCGAGATATTTCAACGCCGCCGGGATGATGTCGGCCGGCGAGTCCAGTACATACACGCCGCAGTCCTTCAACTTGGACAGGCTGTCGGGATTGAAGAAGACATCCCAGCTGTCGATCTTGTCGGTGCCGAGTGCCGCCTGCACCTTCTTGATGTTGTAGCCGATACCAACCGTGCCCCACATGTAGTTGACCGAGTATTCGTTGCCGGGGTCATACTTGGCGGTTCGCTCCGAGACCGTGTCCCACATGTTGGAAATGTTCGGCAGCTTCGACTTGTCTAGCTTCTGGAACACCCCGGCCTGGATCTGACGCGCGAGGAAATTGCCGCTGGGCACGACGACGTCATAGCCGCTGCCGCCGGCAAGCAGCTTGGTTTCAAGGATTTCGTTGGAATCGAAGGTGTCGTAGACGACCTTGATACCGGTTTCCTTGGTGAAATCATCGATGATCGAACTGTCGATGTAGTCCGACCAGTTGAAGACGTTGACGACGCGGTCTTCGGCGTGACCGCCGACGGTAAAAAGCGTCAGAAATGCCGAGGTTGCCGAAAGCCAGAGCGCTTTGCGGATCATGCTATTCTCCTTTGGTGAGTGTTCCATTGCCGGCTCGTCGCGGACCCCGCGCGACCGGGCATTTGTTTCAGACTATTGAGCTTTCCAAGGGCCGACAAGCGCGAACTGGCGACACCATGCAGGCGGTTCAATGAGCGGCAAGAGATGGCTCTGTGTCCCTGCGGCGGCCTGAGAGGCGTGCCGATACCGTCAGAGGCTTTCGCCGTGGCGGGGGCAGAGATACGACGATATGGTCCGGTCTCGATCTGACCGGCTGGGAGACTTGGCAAGATACGCCTGTCTTGTTGTTGCCGTGGTCTCAGCCTGCCCGCGCGGCTACGAAGTTGTCAATGGCAAAGCTGCACACCGCTTCAATTAGGCGACGGCACCCCGGTGACCCCTGCACGCTCGGGCCGTGTCTGGCGCTTGAACTCAAGCCCGATATGGACGAGCAGCGCCGTCACCACCACCGCGCCACCGATGATGGTGCGCGCCGACGGCACCTCGGAATGGATGAGCCAGACCCATATCGGGCCGAGGATCGGCTCGAACGTGCCGAGCAACGCCGCGATGGCCGCCGGGATCAGCCGTGCGCCAGTGGCGAAGAACGCGAGACCAATGCCGAGATTGACCACGCCGAAAGCAAAGAGAAAGCCCATGTCACTGACCGATACAGTGAATGTCGATGCCTGTGAGGCGGCAAAGCCGGCCGCAAGCATGGTGCCGAGACAGGTTGCCGGCGTCATGCGTACGCTGGAAAACCGCCGGGTGATGACGGTCGCGATCGAGAACATGACCGCGATCAACAGCGCCAACCCGTCGCCTATGGGCGAGACGGCGCCATCAAGCGATTCCGACACCATGATGGCGACGCCGGCGATGACGGCGGCAATCGCCACCCAGGTCGTGATACCAACCCTTTCGTGGAACAACGCCCAGGCAAACAGCGCCGCCAGCAACGGCACGCCGGCCTGCATCAACAGGATGTTGGCGACGGTGGTGTAGGCAAGCGCCACAACGAAGGCGGTCGACGCGGTGGCGAAGCAGATCCCGACGGCAAGGCCGGGCAGACCCATGTCACGGAACATTTTCAGCATGCCGCGCCAGCCGTCGCGCCAGACCATGAAGCAGACCAGGAAGGCGGCTGCCCAGATGGAGCGCCAGAAAATAACCGTCCAGCTGTCGCCGGTGGTGATGACGCGGGCGATGGTGCCGCCGAAACTCCACATCAGCGCCGACAGGAACACCAGCAGGAAGCCGATGCGCTCCTCCCGTTGCGGGACGCTCGATGAAACAAGGATCGGCGATGGTGCGGTGTCGGTCATGGGCGCGACTGTCGGGCTTTTGTGGACGGGACGATGCGCAAGGGACGACGAAAAGATGCTCTGTTCGCGTAACGCAAAGACGCAGGCCGGGGGTGAGCCAGCGACCGGCGACAATTGTGGCACCTTGCCTCGGCGCTACTGGAAGTCGAAGGCGCTCAGGCCCGTCACCATCTCGTCGAGGCCGAGCGGACGCGTCACCGGCGGTTCGGCGCGCGCCAGGCAGCCGACGCGTTCGCAAAGCCGGCAGGCAGGCCCGACAGGCGTCGCCGCTACACTGCCAGCCTTTGCGGTGATTGCCGCACCGGGCAACGCTGCGCCATAGACGATCTCGTCACGAAAGCCGATGTCGCAACCGAGCAGCAGCGCGGTGCGGCGCGGGCGTTCCGAGAACGCGCCTTGCGGCCCTTCCAGCGTGCGGGCGATGCACAGGAACTCGGCGCCGTCGGGCATTTCCACTGCCTCGACGAAGATCTGGCCGGGCTGGGTGAAGGCCACATGCACGGGCAGTTTGGGACAGCCGCCGCCGAAGCGGCTTTGCGGAAAGCCCTGGCTGCCGGCCTTGCGGAAGCGGTTGCCGGCGCTGTCGACCTCCAGCATGAAGAACGGCACGCCTGAGGCACCCTGCCGCTGCAGCATGGTCAGCCGGTTCGCCGCCTGTTCGAAAGAGACCCCGAAGCGCGAACGCAGGACGTCGACGTCATAGCGGGCGCGCACGGCTGCCGCATGAAAGGCCTGATAGGGCATCATCAGCGCATGCGCCGCGTAGCGGCCAAGTTCGAAGCGGGCTAGGCGGCGTGCCTCGTCGGTGGTGAGTTTGAGCGCCTGGATCTCGCCGGCGACCGCGACTGTCATGCGGATCAGACAGGCCTCCATCGCGACTTCGCGCAACTGGTCGAACGGCGACAGGCGTTCGGACAGGAACAGGCGCTGCGAGTGGCGATCGTAACGGCGGCGCCAGTTCGGCATGGTGGCGACCGGCAGCACCTTGACCACGATGCCATATTCGCGCCTCAGCCAGGCCTTCAGCGCGCCGAACAGATCGTCGCCGGGATCGAGGACCGAGGTGAACGCCGCGGCCTCCTCCTCGAGGGCTGCGAAATGGTTCGGCCGGCGCTCGAAAATCTCGTGCACCTCGTCGATCGGCAGGCGGGCGCCGGAAAGCGCCGTCGCGCGACCTTCGCGCGCCAAAAGCGCGTTGAGATCGGACAGGCGCTCGGCCTGCTCGCGATAGGCGCGGAACAGTTTTATCACCGCCGCGGACGCGTTGGGCGCTGCCTCGGCAATCTCGATCAGCTCCTGATCGCCCGGCAGCTCGCCGACCAGCAGAGGATCAGTGAACACCTCCTTCAAGGCGGCGACAGACCCCCTTGCCTCGCCCTGCAACTCGTGTGGGTCGACCTTGTAGACGGACGCCAGTTTCAGGATCAGCTGCACCGTCAGCGGCCGCTGGTTGCGCTCGATCAAGTTGAGATAGGACGGCGAAATGCCGAGGCCCTCGGCCATCGCCGTCTGAGTCAGGCCCTTGGCGTTGCGGATGCGGCGGATGCGCGGCCCGGCGAATATTTTCTGGTCAGCCATCGACTGTCCTTGACAGGAATTTACACAAGTTTCGCGGCAACCTCGCTGCGCTGCCCTTTACAATCATGACAAATTTACAATGCGAGTCTGTCAAAGGCAACACAGATTTTCCCTTATATTTCGCCAACTTCCTTGATTTTTCTGGCTCATTTTGCGCCGCAATGTAAATTCAGTCATATCCCGGCGCACAGATGATCAACGCCCGGACACGGTGCAGCAATCTTTCGGAGTGACCCATGACCGATTTTTACAACCTCGTCCCATCGGCGCCTGAAGGTCGCTTTGACGGTATCGAACGGCCCTATTCCGCGGCGGATGTTAAGCGGCTGCGCGGTTCGGTGCAGATTCGCCAGAGCCTCGCCGAAATGGGCGCCAACCGGCTGTGGAAGCTCATCCACGAGGAGGACTTCGTCAACGCGCTCGGCGCCATGTCTGGCAACCAGGCGATGCAGCAGGTGCGCGCCGGATTGAAGGCGATCTATCTGTCGGGCTGGCAGGTTGCCGCCGACGCCAACACGGCTGGCGCGATGTATCCGGACCAGTCGCTCTATCCGGCCAATGCGGCGCCCGAACTGGTCAAGCGCATCAACCGCACGCTGCAGCGCGCCGACCAGATCGAGACGTCCGAAGGCAACGGGCTTTCGGTCGAGACCTGGTTCGCGCCGATCGTCGCCGACGCGGAAGCCGGCTTCGGCGGACCGCTCAACGCATTCGAGATCATGAAGGCCTTCATCGAGGCGGGTGCCGCCGGCGTCCATTATGAGGATCAGCTGGCGTCGGAGAAGAAGTGCGGCCATCTCGGCGGCAAGGTGCTGATCCCGACCGCGGCGCACATCCGCAACCTCAACGCCGCGCGCCTGGCAGCGGACGTGATGGGCACGCCGACCCTGGTCGTCGCGCGCACCGATGCGGAAGCCGCCAAGCTGCTCACCTCCGACATTGACGAACGCGACCAGCCTTTCGTCGACTATAGCGCCGGGCGTACGGTGGAAGGTTTCTACAACGTCAGGAGCGGCATCGAGCCCTGCATCGCCCGCGCCATCGCCTATGCGCCTTACGCGGATCTGATCTGGTGCGAGACCTCGAAGCCCGACCTGGCACAGGCCAAGAAATTCGCCGAGGGCGTGCGCAAGCATCACCCCGACAAGCTGCTCGCCTACAATTGCTCGCCATCGTTCAATTGGAAGAAGAACCTCGACGACGCGACGATCGCCAGGTTTCAGAAGGAGCTCGGCGCCATGGGCTACAAGTTCCAGTTCATCACACTCGCCGGCTTCCACCAGCTCAACTATGGCATGTTCGAACTGGCGCGCGGCTACAAGGCACGGCAGATGGCGGCCTATTCCGAGTTGCAGGAGGCGGAATTCGCTGCCGAGGCCGATGGCTACACCGCGACCAAGCACCAGCGCGAGGTCGGCACCGGCTATTTCGACGCCGTGTCGATGGCGATCACCGGCGGCCAGTCGTCGACCACCGCCATGCATGAATCGACCGAGCACGCACAGTTCAAACCAGCCGCGGAATAGCGGATCACAGAAATACAGAGGAAACGCCCAACGGGGCTTGGAACACAAGGAGAAGACCAATGGCATCGATAAGCCGCGTCAAGGAACGCGCCGAGGAACAGTCCACGACGATGAGCGTCGACCAGCAAGCGACGATCCGCATGCTGGCCAACGACCTGCACCGCCTGAACCAGTCGGTGATGAAGGCGGTCGAGGCGGGCGTCTCGGTTGAGCTCGTGCGCTCGGCACGCCACCACGGCGGCGACGGCAACTGGGGCGATCTGCTGATCCCGGTGATCGTCACACAGCAGAGCCACGGCTGATCGAAATCCTTGCAACCTACCCTTCACCTGCGCAGTCTCTGCGCAGGTGAATTTTCTTTTTACGAAATGCACGAATGGACAGTTCAGTACAGTAGCGTTGCTTGGAATGCACTGCCCCCGGAGATGATTTCGGGTCGTTTTATTTCACCTTGACATGGGCTTCGATCTCACGCCAATTGCGCTCCAGATTCAACTCTGCATTGAAATAGGGGCGAGCTTCTTGGCCGACTTGTGTGCCCAGTGAATCGCGAAGGCGAGACTCCCAGACATCCAAATCTGGTGACCCGCGACTCAAGCACCGAGACGATCCATGATCCGTCGCAGGTGCTTGTCGTTGGCAGATCGCCAATCAATCGCGTGGTGATCTCAAAGATCGTCGAGCGATCCGGGCTCAAGCCGATTTCGGAATCTCCCGACACGGCGGCAAGGATCTTGCGGTCCCTCATTCCCGGCGCGGTTGTCCTTGACGGCGGCGCAGACAACAAGGACTGCGACAGTCTGATGTCCAGCATCGCCGCGTTGCGGCGGGTCTCGGGCAAATCGCAGCCACCGGTAATCCTGCTTTCAACCAAGAATGGCACGACGGAAAGCCTGGGCCTGTCTGATATCATCGATGTCGTGGTCGCCAAGCCGATAACGCCCGAACGGTTGCAACCGGTGATCGATCGCCTGATCGGCCGCTAGAGCAATTGCAGGAAAAGTGTGTAACGGTTTTTCCGTCCGGAATTGCGCAAAATAGGTAAGGCCCGGCGATCAGCCCGGATTGATGATGCTTTCAACCAGTCCGGGCAGTTGTCCGAGATCGGATATCTGGCAAAACCTCGATTCGGCCACCGGCGCCTCGACATGCTCCAGCACCCAGGTCAGTTCATGCGGCACATGGACACCCCAACCGCCGGCCTCGATGGCCGGCACCACGTCCGACTTCAGCGAGTTGCCGACCATCATGCTTTTCGCAGGACCATCGCCGTGGCGGTTGAAGAGTCTGTTATAGGTGGCGGCATTCTTGTCGCTGACGATCTCGACCGCATCGAACAAATCGCCCAGGCCTGACCCAGCCAGCTTGCGCTCCTGGTCGAAGAGGTCGCCCTTGGTGATCAGCACAAGGCGGAATGCGCCGGCAAGCTTCTCGACAGTCTCGCGCGCATGCGGCAGGGGCTCGATCGGATGGCTCAGCATCTCGCGGCCGGCATCGAGAACCTCCGATATGACCGAGGCCGGCACGCGGCCTTCAGTGACCTCGATCGCCGTTTCGATCATCGACAGGGTAAATCCCTTGATGCCGAAGCCATAGATGGCGAGGTTGCGCCTTTCGGCTTCCAGCAATCGTGCGGAGATGTGCTCCGCTTCGCCATGATCGGCAAGCATGGCGGCAAAGCGCTTCTCCGTCAGGCGGAAGAACTGCTCGTTCTGCCACAGCGTGTCGTCGGCATCGAAGCCGATCGTCGTCAGTTTACCGTTGTGCCGCATTGAACGTCTCGATTGGCATTGGGAATGGGGAAACTAAGCCGATTGGCGTGATTTTCAACCGCGTCAGCCAATGCCCGACGCGGCTCCCCTTCCCTTCCATAGGGGGGCACGGCTATACTCCACAATCCGCAACCCAATCTGGTGAATGATGCCGCCTGCAAAAAAGGAAGTCCGTCCGTCGAGCCGCGGAGGACGTGCCCGCACGCCTGCCTTCGTGAAAAACCAACGGGGCGTCAAGAACTGGAAGGAAGTCAGCGCCTGGCTGGAATGGCGCGGCATCGAGGACATCGAGTGCATCACGCCCGATCAGGCAGGCGTCGCGCGTGGCAAGATGATGCCATCGAAGAAATTCACCTCCAACACCTCGCTGGCACTGCCCTCGGCAGTCTTCATGACGACGATTTCCGGCGGCTACCCCGAGGATGGCAACGGCTTCCATTACCCGGAAGACGACGGCGACCTCAAACTGATGCCGGACCTCTCGACGCTGACTGTGGTGCCCTGGGAAGAAGATCCGACGGCCGCGGTCATCTGCGACCTCGTCCACCAGGATGGCCGCTCAGTCGAGTTCACACCGCGCAATGTGCTGAAGCGTGTGGTGGCTGCCTATGACAAGCTCGGCCTGAAGCCGGTGGTGGCACCCGAGATCGAGTTCTACCTGGTGCGCAAGAATCCTGATCCGGACTATCCGCTGACACCGCCGGTCGGCCGTTCAGGACGCGCGATCGGCGGCGGCGCCGGCTATTCGATCGCCGGCGTCAACGAATTCGACGAGCTGATCGACGACATCTACCATTTCTCCGAAAGCCAGGGCCTGGAGATCGATACGCTGATCCACGAGGAAGGCGCCGGCCAGCTGGAGATCAATCTGCGCCACGGCGACCCGATCGAACTGGCCGACCAGGTGTTCATGTTCAAGCGCACCATTCGCGAGGCGGCGCTGAAGCACGAGATCTATGCCACCTTCATGGCCAAGCCGATCCAGGGGCAGCCTGGCTCCGCCATGCATATCCATCAGTCGATCATCGACAAGAAGACCGGACAGAACATCTTTTCGGCCGCCGACGGCTCGGAAACCGACGATTTTTTCCACTTCATCGGCGGCATGCAGAAGCACGTGCCGAACGCGCTGGTGATGTTCGCGCCCTATGTCAATTCCTACCGCCGGCTGACACAGGCGGCGTCGGCGCCGGTCAACAACAAATGGGGCTATGACAACCGCACCACGGCGTTTCGCGTGCCACGCTCCGATCCGGCGGCTCGGCGCGTCGAAAATCGCATCCCGTCCTCCGATGCCAACCCCTATCTGGCGCTGGCGGCATCGCTTGCCTGCGGGCTGATCGGCATCACCAACAAGATCAAGGCCGAACCTCCCGTCCTGACCACAGCCAACGCCGACGAGATCGACCTGCCGCGCGGCCTGCTCGAAGCCGTCGACCTGTTCGAGGGCGACGAGGAACTCTGCGCGCATCTGGGCAAGTCCTTCGCCGCGACCTATGCGGCGATCAAGCGCGCGGAATTCGAGACCTTCATGGAAGTGATTAGTCCGTGGGAGCGGGAGTATCTGCTGCTCAATGTTTAGGGCAATAGCGAATAGCGAATAGCGAATAGCGAATAGCGAATAGCGAATAGCGAATAGCGAATAGAAATGATGAGACAGGCGACACAGTCTCGATCAACCCTCACTTTTCAATTCTTCCCTATTCGCTACTCGCTATTCGCTTCCCCTTCCAAATCTCCGAGTCTTCACCGCATCATGACCTACCAATCCCCGATCTCCCCCGGCCGTTCCTGGTATGAGGACACGGCCGGCCCATGGCCGGAATACCCGGCGCTTGATGGCGACCGGACTTGCGACGTCGTCATCATCGGCGGCGGCTTTACCGGCCTGTCGGCGGCAGCGCATCTGGCCAAGGCGGGCGCCAATGTCGTGCTGATCGAGGCGTATCGCTTCGGTGATGGCGCCTCGGGGCGCAATGGTGGTCAACTTGGCACCGGCCAGCGTGCCTGGGCTGAGGAGCTGGAAGCCGAGTATGGTTTCTCCCGCGCCAAGGCGCTGTTCGATCTTGCCGAAGAGGCGAAGACGCATCTCCTCGAATTCGCCGCCGCCAACCAGATCGATATCGACTATATGCCGGGCCAGCTCTCGGTGGCGCACAAGCCGCGCTACGTCGACGACTACAAGGCGCATGCCGAGACCATGGCGAGCCGTTTTTCCTACCCGCATATCTCGTTCATGGATGCCAGGGAGACGGCGGAGCGGCTGGGCTCGACCGCCTATTTCGGCGGGACTCGCGACACCGGCACTGGCCACATCCATCCGATGAAGCTGGTGATCGGTACAGCGCGGGTGGCAGCGCAAGCGGGCGCGCAGCTGTTCGAGGGGACACCATCGACCGGGATCATTTCCCATGGCGGCAAGGTCAAGGTTTCGACACCGAGAGGCACAGTGACCGCGCAGAAATGCCTGATCGCGGTCAATGCCTATGGCGGCACGCTCGAGCCGGTGAGTGCGGCGCACATCATGCCGATCGGTTCGTTCATCGGCGCCACCGTTCCTCTGGGAGCGGACTCAGACGTGCTGCCGGGCGGCGAGGCGGTCGACGATTCCCGCTTCGTCGTGCGCTATTTCCGCAGATCGAAGGACGGGCGGCTGCTGTTTGGCGGACGCGAGGTTTACGGCGTCAACGATCCGAAGGATATCCACATCCACATCCGCCGCCAGATCGCCGAACTCTATCCGGCGCTCAGGGATGTCGAGATCACGCATGGCTGGGGCGGCTATGTCGGCATCACGGTGCCGAGAAAGCCGTTCGTGCGCGAAGTGATGCCCAATGTGATCTCGGCCGGCGGCTATTCCGGCCACGGCGTCATGCTGTCCAACTTCTTCGGTAAGCTCTATGCCGAAACCGTAGCCGGCAACCGCGACCGGCTGAAGCTGATCGAGGATCTGAAAATCCCGCCCTTCCCCGGCGGCCGGCGCTTCCGCACGCCGCTGCTTTTCCTGGCGCTCAACTGGTTTGCGCTGCGGGACAGGATTTAGGACCGGTTCCGTCCCGATGGAATCAGGACCGGGCTCCATCTGTTGGTTGGCATGATTTTTGGCGACAGCCTGATGCCACTTTCGGGATCATGCGCCGGGTGGATAGGATCGTTCTGAATTCCTGTAATATTGCTGTAATATTTGTTGCCGTGGCGACACATTGCAGAATCCCCGGCGAAGGTGCAGAATCACAGGGAAGGCGTAGTGATGCCACAATCACCGGCAAAAGATGCCGGTTGTGGGCGACTGACGGGGAATTCTGCGGGCTTGCCCGCTTTGGTTTCTTGGGATCGATGCAGATCTGGCGCCAGGTTCTTGGCATTCGATCGAAAGAACATCGGCCCGCTTATGGAGGTGGCAAGAGTGAGAGAGCCCTTCAGTTTCGGTACGCCGGAACGTCGGCGCTTTGCCATGCAGTTCGGGTATGACATGCGGCCGTCCTTCTGGCAGGAAGTCCGTTCGAATTCGCATCTGGTGATCGCCGCGATCGGCACCGCCGCACTGTTTGGCGTCGCCGCCGTTGCGCTGTGGCTGGCATTGCCGGCCAATGACAGGCAAGCGGCAGCGAGCCCCGAGCAGACCATTCCAACCATTCCGGTGAAGACGACGAAAATCGCGCCGGCAGGAGCAGCGGTGGCTGCGGCAACCGTGCCGCAGGCGCGCAAATCCAACGCGGTTTCACCGACCGTAGCGGCCGCTGAAGCCAACATCCCCGCACTCGCGGCCAACGATCCGCGCTGGACCGGTTCGCAGCCGAAGGCTGCACCCGCTTCCGACGCGCCTGCTCGCAGCCAGGCGGCGAACCAGGCTGAACAGGCGCCGGACAAGCCGGCGGCATTCGCGCAGCCGTCAGCCGATACCGATGCCGCCACCGAACTTGCCAAGGTCGCCGCGCCCACCTCGCCGTCGGGCGGCCATCCCGATGGTGCACAAACCGCCGCCATACCGGAGGTGCAGCCGCAAGTGACGGCGCAGCAGCCGGCAGCGGCGGAAGGCGATGGCAGCCAAGCCAAGGAAAAGCCAAGGAAAATTGCCGTCGCCGGAACCGGACGGATCCTGCGGGCCGTGACCATGCGGAGTGGTCCGAAGAAAAATGCGGCCGCCATCGTCACGGTGCCAGCCAGAACCTCGGTGCAGGTGATGAGCTGCAAGAAATGGTGCCAGATCACCTACAACGGCAAGACCGGCTGGATCTACAAGAGCTACATCAAGACCGGCGCCTGACGCCCATCGCCCTGCGTGGAACGTGCCTCTTGCTTTTGTGCATGTCGTTCGCCCAAAACCGGTTCTCGCTTCTGGGCGACCCAGGGCCTTCAGATACAGCGGCCGCCGTCGACCTCCAGCGCGACACCGGTGATGAAGGCGGCTTCGTCCGAGGCCAGCCAGAGCGCTGCGTTGGCGATATCGAGCGGCGTCGAAAGCCGGCCGAGCGGGATCGATGCCCGGAACTTCTCGCGGATTTCGGGCGTGTCGGCGCCCATGAATTTCTCCAGCATGCCGGTCTCGCCGGCAACCGGGCAGAGGCAGTTGACGCGGATGTTCTTCGGCGCCAGTTCCACCGCCATCGATTTGGTGGCGGTGATCGCCCAGCCTTTTGACGCATTGTACCAGGTGAGGCCCGGCCGCGGGCGCAGGCCTGCGGTGGAGGCCGTGGTCAGGATGACGCCGCCGCCTTGCCGCTCCATGATCGGCACCACGGCGAGTGCCGCATGATAGATCGCCTTCATGTTAACTGATGTGATCAGGTCGAAGGTTTCCTCGTCGACGTTGAGCATGTCGCCATTGCGATGGGTGTAACCGGCATTGTTGACCATGATGTCGATGCGGCCGAAGGCGCTTTTTGCGGCATAGACCATCTCGTCGAATTCGGAGCGCAGCGAAACATCCGTCTGGGTCCAGATCGCCGCTTCCCCGATTTCGCCGGCGACGCGCTCCGCGCCCTTGGCATTGAGATCGGCGACAACGACCTTGGCGCCCTCCTGCGCAAAGCGCCTGGCGATGCCCTCGCCAAAGCCCGACGCGGCACCGGTGATGACGGCAACCTTGTTTTCCAGACGCATGTTTTTCCCGCTCATGATTGGTGACGATCAACCGGCGCGCCAATGGCGCTCATCCGCACAGAGCCAGGGCTTCTGACCGGATTGGGCGAAAGATGTGCGGCCATTGCCGATTTCTCCTTTGGCTTTCGCTTCGATCCCGCTCTATGCTGCAACTGCGAAGGCTTCCGGAGCCGCGCCTGTCGACAAGCCTCCCGGGTATCGGACTGTCAAGAGGCAGGCGCATACACCCAGATGTGACACCATGGCACTGGAAAATTTAAATCGATTAGATTATATCAGCCGCGTCACAGCGACCGGCGTCAAAGCGGACAGACCATGACCAGCCAGATCATCCCCGTCGACCCGTTCGACTTCATCATTTTCGGCGGCACCGGCGATCTGTCGGAGCGCAAGCTTCTGCCGTCGCTCTACTATCGCCAGCGCGATCATCAATTCTCCGAGCCGACGCGCATCATCGGCACGTCACGCTCGAAGATGAGCGATGAGGAATTCCGGGCCTTCGCTAGCCAAGCGATTTCCGAGCACGTCAAACCGGCCGATATCGACGCCAAGGAACTGAAGACCTTCCTGGCGCGCCTCTCTTATGTCTCGGCCGATGCAACAAGCGGGGCCGGATTCGACAAATTGAAGAAGGCGATCGGCGACAGCGATTGCATCCGCGCCTTCTACCTGGCGGTGACGCCGGCGCTGTTCGGCGATATCTCGCACAAGCTGAAAGAGCACAATCTGATCACGCCGAACTCCCGCATCGTGCTGGAGAAGCCGATCGGTCGCGACCTTGCCTCGGCGCAAGCGCTCAACGACTTGGTCGGCGACGATTTCCACGAAAGCCAGATCTTCCGCATCGACCATTATCTCGGCAAGGAAACGGTGCAGAACCTGATGGCGCTGCGCTTTGCCAACGCGCTCTACGAGCCGTTATGGAACTCCGCCCATATCGACCATGTGCAGATCACCGTGGCCGAGACCGTGGGGCTGGAAGACCGCGTCACCTACTACGACAAGGCCGGCGCGCTGCGCGACATGGTGCAGAACCATATGCTGCAGCTGTTGTGTCTCGTCGCCATGGAAGCGCCGTCGTCGATGGACGCCGACGCCGTGCGCGACGAGAAGCTGAAGGTGCTGCGGGCGCTGAAGCGCATCAACGGCAACGAGGCGCCGAAGCACACCGTGCGTGGCCAGTACCGCGCAGGCGCCTCGGCCAGCGGAGCTGTAAAGGGCTATGTCGAGGAGCTTGCCCACGACAGCAACACCGAGACCTTCGTCGCTATCAAGACCGAGATCGGCACCTGGCGCTGGGCGGGCGTTCCGTTCTACCTCAGGACCGGCAAGCGGCTGGCGACCCGGGTTTCGGAAATCGTCATCGAATTCAAGCCGATCCCGCATTCGATCTTCGGCGACAGCGCCGGTCCGATCTTCGCCAACCAGCTGGTCATCCGGCTGCAGCCCGACGAAGGCGTCAAGCAGTTCATCATGATCAAGGATCCGGGTCCGGGCGGCATGCGGTTGCGTCAGATCTCGCTCGATATGAGCTTCGCGCGATCCTTCGACGGCCGCGCGCCGGACGCTTACGAACGGCTGATCATGGATGTCATCCGTGGCAACCAGACCCTGTTCATGCGCCGTGACGAAGTCGAGGCTGCGTGGAAATGGATCGACCCGATCCAGAACGCCTGGGAAAGCGCCAGACAGGAAGCGCAGGGCTATACGGCAGGCACCTGGGGTCCCTCGGCCTCGATAGCGCTGATCGAACGTGACGGGCGGACATGGCACGAGAGCAATTGAACAGCGCCGCCTATAGCTGGAACGGCTTCGCCAAGCGCCAAGAGCTGGCGGCCGCCCTCGCCGATCATGTCGCCGGCCGCCTGACCAAGGCAATCGCCGAGCGCGGCACAGGGCTGCTCGCCGTCTCCGGCGGCACTACGCCGGCAAAATTCTTCGCCGCCCTATCGGCGATACCCATCGCCTGGGAAAAGGTGATCGTGACGCTGGTCGACGAACGTTTCGTGCCGGCCTCCTCGCCGCGCTCCAACGCCGGCCTGGTGGCCGCCAATCTGCTGCAGAACGCGGCCAAGGCGGCTCGTTTCGTGCCGCTCTACCACGAAGCCGCCAGCATTGAGGATGCGGCTTCCTCCGACAATGCAGCGCTCCAGTCACTGCCCTGGCCGCTCGACGTCGTCGTGCTCGGCATGGGACCGGACGGCCACACCGCTTCTTTCTTTCCCGATGCCGATGACCTGGCAAGATTGCTCGACCCGTCCTCCAACAGGATCGTGCTGCCGGTTCATGCGGCAAGTGCGGGCGAGCCGCGGCTGACCCTGTCGCTGGCGCGCATCGTCGATGCCGGTTTCACCGCGTTGCACATCGAAGGCGAGGACAAGCGCACCGCCTTCGACAGCGCGGTGGCACCTGGACCGCGAAAGCCAATCCGCGCCGTGCTCGATGCCGCGCGCAAGCCCGTAGAGGTTTTCTGGGCTCCCTGAATTGAACTTGCTGAGGGTCCCGGCGGACAGCCGGATTGTGTTCCGGGACCTCGCCTGAAAGGACCGACGCCATGACCGCCAGACGCGATATCGAAGCCATCACCGAACGCATCCGCCAGCGTTCAAAGCCAGGCCGCGAGCGTTATCTTGGCCGCATCGCCGAGGCATCGAACCGCACCGCCAACCGGGCCGTGCTGTCGTGCGGCAATCTTGCGCACGGCTTTGCGGTGTGCAGCCCCTCGGAAAAGCTGGCGTTGGGCGCCGACAAGGTGCCTAACCTCGGTATCATCACCTCCTACAACGACATGCTGTCAGCGCATCAGCCGTTCGAGACCTTTCCGGCGCTGATCAAGGACGCGGCACGCGAAGCCGGCGGCATCGCCCAGGTGGCCGGCGGCGTGCCGGCAATGTGCGATGGCGTGACGCAAGGCCAGCCCGGCATGGAGCTGTCGCTGTTTTCGCGCGACGTCATCGCCATGGCCGCGGCGATCGGCCTGTCGCACAACATGTTCGACGCTGCCGTCTATCTCGGCGTCTGCGACAAGATCGTGCCGGGGCTGGTGATTGCAGCCCTCACCTTCGGCCATTTGCCGGCGGTCTTCATTCCGGCCGGGCCGATGACGACCGGCCTGCCCAATGACGAAAAGGCCAAGGTTCGCCAGCTCTATGCCGAGGGCAAGGCAGGTCGCGCCGAACTGCTGGAGGCCGAGTCCAAGTCTTACCATGGGCCGGGCACCTGCACCTTCTACGGCACGGCGAATTCCAACCAGATGCTGATGGAGATCATGGGCCTGCACACGCCCGGCGCATCCTTCGTCAATCCAGGCACGCCGCTGCGCGAGGCCTTGACCCGCGAGGCGACGAAGCGGGCGCTGGCGATCACCGCGCTCGGCAACGCCTATACGCCGGTCGGCCGGATGATCGACGAGCGCTCGATCGTCAATGGTGTTGTCGGCCTGCATGCCACCGGCGGCTCGACCAATCACACCATCCACCTGATCGCCATGGCGGCGGCGGCCGGCATCACTATTACCTGGCAGGATATTTCCGATCTTTCGGAAGCGGTGCCGCTGCTAGCGCGGGTCTATCCGAACGGTCTCGCCGACGTGAACCATTTCCATGCCGCCGGTGGGCTCGGCTTCCTGATCCGCGAACTGCTCGACGAAGGCATCCTGCACGAGGATGTGCAGACGGTCTGGGGCGAAGGCCTGCGGCCCTACGCGGTCGAGGCAAAGCTTGGTGCCGACGGCAGCGTCGTGCGCGAAGCCTCGCCGCGGACAAGCGGCGACGAGAAGGTGCTGGCGCCTTTCAACAAGGCGTTCCAGGCAACCGGCGGTCTGAAGGTGCTGTCGGGCAATCTCGGCCACGCCGTCATCAAGACTTCCGCCGTGAAGCCGGAGCGGCGCATCATCGAGGCGCCAGCCAAGGTTTTCGATAGCCAGCAAGGGCTGAATGACGCGTTCAAGGCCGGCACGCTGACCGGCGATTTCATCGCCGTCATCCGCTTCCAGGGGCCGAAGGCCAACGGCATGCCGGAACTGCACAAGCTGACCACCGTGCTCGGCATCCTGCAGGATCGCGGCCAGCGCGTGGCGTTGGTGACCGACGGGCGCATGTCGGGCGCCTCCGGAAAGGTGCCGGCGGCGATCCACGTGACGCCGGAGGCGGTCGAGGACGGGCCTATTGCCAGAATCCATGAAGGCGACATCATCCGGCTGGACGCCGATGCAGGCACCCTGGAAGTGTTTGTGCCGGCACCGGAATTCGCACTGCGCCGTACGGCGGAAGCCGATCTCATCGGCAATGAATTCGGTTTCGGCCGCGAGCTTTTCGCCGGGTTCCGGCAATTGGTCGGCCGCGCCGACCATGGCGCCAGCGCCTTCGGCACGGCTTGACGGACCACCGTCCTGCCCATGAAAAAGGGCGGCTCGTGGCCGCCCTTTTTCATGGGTTAAGGCAGTTACTTGACGGTGACCTCGACGCGTTCGCCGGCCTTGACCGTAGCCGTGCCTTCCTTTGAGCCGTTCTCGGAGGTGTCGGCGACAATCGCGTAGTCGCCGGCTGGCAGCGTGGTCTGGAACTTCGCGTCGTAATTATAGCCGATCGACTTGCGGTTGCCGTTGATGTCCTTCTTCGTCTCGAAAATCTCGATCTTCGAGGCGCCGGGCGCGGCGGTGATTGCCAGCACGCCGGCATTCATGGCCACTTTCACGTCCTGAGACTCACCGGCCTTCACCGTGAACGGCTGCTCGACCTCTGCCAACTCGACCGTCGCGATCAATACATAATCGTCCGGCGGCAGATCGAACTTGCTGTCGGGACCATAGGCATAAGTCACTTCTTCCCTAGTCCCGTCGATCTTCTTTTTCGCCTTGAACACCTTAAAGCCGATGCCCGAACCGTCGGCCTTGTCGCCGCCAGCGGTATAGTAGGCGTTGGCAACGATATGCCCGACGCCGACGATGATGTCCTTTTCGACCGTCTTGCCCGCAGCGAGCGGTATCGACTCGGAAGCCACGCCTTGGCCGATTGTGACCGTCACTTTCTCGTCGCCGGCCGGCAACACGATCTTGGTGGTCCCATAGTAGGTTGCGGGGTTGTCGGCACCCGGGTAGTCGATCACGACAGCCGCGCCATCGACAACATCAGCCCCCGCGCTTGGTCGCGGATGAATGATGAGCGTGCCGGCATTCAAGGTGAAGACTGGCTTGGCGACCTGGCCTGCCTCGATCTTTACCTTCTGCTCCACCTTGGCCTCGCCGTCGCGCGCGACGATGACGTAATCGCCCGGTTCCAGATTGGCTTTGTAGGCGCCGTATTCGGTGGTGACGTTGTCGCCACGCGTGCCGTCGGACTTTGCCTTGTAGACTTCCCAGGCATTGCCGTCGGTGACCGGATCACCGCCCTCGGCAAGCACTGCCGTCGGCATGAAGTTGAATTCCGGTTTGGCAGGCTCGGGGGCAGGTGCGGGCGCCGGTTCAGGAGCAGGTGCCGGCGCTGGCGCCGCCACGGTCTCGACAAGCGCCTCCTGCAGCGCTTTCTCGTCAGACGCCTGGATGTATTTGCCGCCGGTGTTGTCGGCAAGACAGGCGATCTGCTTGCCCTCGTCGGCGGTCAGACCAAAGCCGACGACGTCGGCGGTAAAATCGATGCCGGACGCCTCGAGCTCCTTGCCGAGCGCGCAAGGATCACCGCCACAGGTTTCAAGTCCGTCGGTGATCAGCACGACGGTCGCCTTGTCCTCTGTGTATTTCAACGCTTCGGCCGCCTGCTTGACGGCCGCCGTCAGCGGCGTCTTGCCGAGGAATTTCAGGCTGTCGGCGGCGGCCGAAATGGCGCTCGCCGAACCTGCCTGTGGCGGCACGATCAACTGGATATCGTCGCAGCTGCCTTTTTCGCGATGGCCATAGGCCATGAAGCCGATCTCATCGTCGGCGGGGACCGATTGAAGCACTGACCTCAGCGATTCACGGGCGATTTCGAGCTTGGGCTTGCCGTCGATCTGCGCCCACATCGAGCCGGAGGCATCGAGAATGATGATGACCTTGTTTGCGGCAAAGCCGAATGTCGTCATCGACAAAAGGAGGATCGCCGCAGCGACGCTCCGTGCAAGTCCCGCCATCGATATCTCCTCAAATCCGCCCCTGATCCGGGCGGGAAAGCTATTTGACGCGGCGTCAGGACACAAGTCCGGGCAAGGCTGGGAGGGGCCGAATGCCAAACTTTTCGGCGAAAGCGAAAATCCGCTCAGTACGTCGTGCGGCGCTCTTCCGAGGGCGGCCTGCCAAATTGCAGACGGTAGCTCTGGGCGAAGTAGGAATGCGAGGTGAAGCCGGTCGCGATCGCCACGTCGAGGATCGGCATGTTGGTCTGGCGCAGCAATTCGCGCGCCCGCTCCAGCCGCAGCCGCATGTAATAACGGCCAGGCGTGACGCTGAGATGGCGCAGGAACAGGCGCTCGACCTGGCGCACCGATAGGCCGGCGGATTTGGCCAGTTGCACGGCCGACAGCGGTTCGTCGAGGTGGTCGGCCATCAGTTCAACGATGCGCCTGAGCTTCTCCGACTTGCCGGTCAGGTCACGTTCCGGCCCGACGCGCTGGCGGTCGCCGGCCGAGCGGATGCGTTCGTGCTGGAACTGGTTGGCGACGCCATTGGCGAGGTTCGAGCCGAAATCGCCGCGCACGATTTCCAGCATCAGGTCGATCGAGGTGGTGCCGCCGGCGCAGGTATAGCGCTTGCGATCGATCTCGAAGACGTTGCCCGTGCAGTTGATGTCGGGGAAGCGTTCGACGAAGCCGGCGCGGTTTTCCCAATGGATGGTGCAGCGATAGCCTTCGAGCTGGCCGGCCTCGGCCAGCAGGTAGGAACCGACCGACAAGGCACCCAGCGCATTGCCACGCCTGCCCCAGCTGCGCAAAGCCGCCAGCACCTTGCTCTTGCCGGGAAATTCCGTCGTCAGCCCGACCGAGACGAAGAGGATGTCGACCGGCGGCAGGTCGGCAACGGCGTAGTCGATCTTGAGCGGCAGGCCATTGGAGGCCATCACCGGATCGCCGTCGGCCGACACCGTGGTCCAGCCATAGAAGTCGCGGCCGAGCAACCGATTTGCCGACCGGAACGTGTCGATCGCCGCGGCCAGCGAGAACATGGAGAACTTGTCGACCAGCAGGAAAGCGAACTGCCGGCCGCCTTGAACGGGATCGGTCATGGCCGGCCGTTCCAAGGGAATAGTGGGGTTCGGCAAAGCTGCGGCTTTCTGGCGGGTCAGAAGGACGGCCGTTTCAATCCGGCCGCAAGGTAGGCAGAGGCTAACGTATTGGCCATCAGCATGGCAATGGTCATCGGCCCGACACCGCCGGGCACCGGCGTGATTGCGCCGGCGGCCTTGGCCGCTTCGGCATAGGCGACATCGCCAACAAGGCGCGACTTGCCCTCGCCCTTTTCCGGCGCCGGAATGCGGTTGATGCCAACATCGATAACGGTGGCGCCGGGCTTCACCCAATCACCCCTGATCATTTCCGGCCGGCCGACGGCCGCGACAAGAATGTCGGCGGTGCGGGCTAGTGCCGGCAGATCCCTGGTGCGGCTGTGGGCGATGGTGACGGTGCAGTTGGCAGCAAGCAAGAGATTGGCCATCGGCTTGCCGACGATGTTGGAGCGGCCGACGACGACGGCATTTAGGCCGGACAGGTCCTTGCCGCGCACGCGCTCGATCAAAAGCATCGAGCCGGCCGGCGTGCAGGGCACGAAGGCGGTCTCGAGTTCACCGGTGCCAAGCTTGCCGACATTGATGAAATGGAAGCCGTCGACATCCTTTTCCGGCGCGATGGTCTGGATGATCTTGCCGGCGTCGATATGGGCCGGCAGCGGAAGCTGCACCAGGATGCCGTTGATGGCCGGATCGGCGTTGAGGTCGCCGATGATCTTCAGCAATGCCTGTTCGGAGGTTTCGGCCGGCAGCGTGTGCTGGACGGAATGAAAGCCGCATTCCTTGGCTGTGCGCGACTTGGAGGCGACATAGACCTGGCTGGCCGGATCCTCGCCGACGATGACCACGGCAAGACCGGGCTTTGCCTTGCCTTTGGCAACCAGTTCGGCCGTCAGGGCCTTGACCGTCCGCACCACATCTTCGGCGACGCTCTTACCATCAATCATTTCGGCCATGGACCATCCTCAACACCAAAATGCCCAAGCGCGTCGCTTCCGGAAGCGACGCGCTTTTCGATCTTTCACAGCCTGGCATTTTCACGAAAATTCCAACACGCAATCCCGCCAAAGCGCCTTCCCATGCCGCTTACGCGAAACCGGCATGTTTTTGTATGGCGCCGCGAAGAATTTTGTGGCTCAGAAATACCTGCGGCGCGCGCGGCTCTCGGTCAGTTCGCGGACCGCTTCGCGGAATTCGCGCAGGCTGGCGCGGATTTCCTCGATTGGCGCCTGCTGCTCGACATCCGCCTTGGTCCGCGGCGTCTCCACCGATTGCTGAGGCGGGATGGGCGGCTGCGGATAAGACTCAGAAGCAGGCTGAGGCGGATAGGGCTGCTGTCCGGCATTGGGGGCCGGAATGGACTGCGAATAGGGATGGCCGGGCTGCTGCGTGTAGCCCAATGGCTGCGCGTAGGGATAGAGCTGCGGGCCCGAATATGGTCGCTGCGGCACTATCTGCGGAGGCAATGGCGGCTGCGCCATCTGCTGCGGATGGGGGGCATGGCCACCGGGCTGGAAAGGCAGCGGTGGCGGTGGGTAGGCTGCCGCAACCTGCTGCCTAGGCGCAAAGGCCGGCGCCGACTGGGGATAGGCGGGGTACGCTGGATCTTGCGTTGGCTTCACGTTTTCAGCGGAGACCCATTCGGTATCGAAGGGCTCATCCGGGGACGGCTTGCGGGACACGGCCTTACCCAGCATCGACAGCAGCGCACGGATCCGGCCGGGGCCTTCGTCCGGCGCGATCTCAGTCTGCTGGACAGGTGGTGGTGCTGCCGGCGGTGGCGCAGGTGGTGGCGGTGCAGGCGGGGGTGTCGATGGCTGCGGTACTGGTGGTTGTGGCGGTGCCGAGGGTGCTGCCCGATATGGCTTGTCCTCGTAGGGCGTCCGGCGTTCGTCCATGCCGCGGTCGCGGCGCGAGCGCGAATTGGCTGTGTCACGCAGGCTCTCATAGGCGCCACGCATGGCGCCGAGGCCAATGCCGGAGGCAAAGCCCAGCAACAGGCCGGCAAGCGCCACCACGACCCGCGACGGCCCGTTCGGCTCCAGCGGCGCGAAGGCCTTCGAGATCACATTGATGTTGGCGGTGTTGATGTCCTTCTGCTCGCCGGTCTCCTTGGCGCGCAGCAGATACTGCTCGTAGACGGAACGCTTGGCGGAGGCCTCGCGCTCCAGTTCGCGCATAGACACCAGATCGCTGTTGACGTCGCCGCTGCGGACCTTGAGTTGAGCCAGACGAGAGGCGAGATCCTGTTCGAGCTGGACGGCACGCTTGAGGTCGACCTGCAGCGACGAGCCTATGCGGCGCAGCTCCGCGGCGATGCGGTCGCGTGCGCCGGCAATCTGGGCATTGAGGGCCTGGAGTTCGGGGTGACGCGGGCCGAACCGGATGACGGCGCGGTCAGCTTCCTGCTTCAGCGACGCATATTGCGAACGCAGGTCGCTCATCGTGTTGGAGTTGATCTCCTCCGGCAAGGTACCGGTGAGAACCGAGTTGACGTCGACCGAACGCGCCGAGGCCGCCCGGGCATTGAGTTCCAGCGTGCGGGCGCGGGCAACCGACAGTTGTTCGTTGAGCTTCAGCATCTCATCGTCGCTGATGAGGTGGCCTTGCGCATCGACAAGGTCGTGCGTGGCTCTGAAATCCTCGACCTTGCGCTCCGCCGCCTCGACGCCCTTGCGTAGCTCGTCCAGTCTTGCCGTCAGTTCGTCGGTGGCGCGGCCTGCGGTATCGGACTGGATTTGGCCGAAGGTCTGCAGGAAGACATCCGTCATCGTGTTGGCGATCAGAGCCGATTTCTCGCCATTCTGCGTGGTGGCGCTGACGGTGATGACAAAGGTCTTGCCGCCGCGCTCAACCGAGAGGCTCTCAGCCAGATTGCCGACAGCCAGCGCACGGCGGCGGGTGTCGTCGACACCCCCCGGCCCGTCATTGCGAGACAGGACGGAGCGGATGAGCGACATGACGCTGAGGCCGCCGCTGCCTTGCCCATTGAATTCCGGGTCGTTGACGAGATTGAGCTTGTCGACGACCTTGTTGAGAACAGTGCCTGACGTCAGCACCCGGACCTGGTTTTCGACTATGGCCAGCGTCGCGTCCGAAGCGACGACCGACTGGGTGAGATCGCGATCGGTAAGCTTCAGGTCGCGCGGATCGACGATCAGTTCGGTGGTGGCTTCGTATTTCTTCGGCGTCGACAGCGCGATGGCAATGCCGAGCGCGGCACCCAGTATCGTTGTCGTCACGATCAGCAGCTTCGACTTGCCGACACCGCGGACCACCTGCATCGGATCGATCAGCGGCTTCCATTGCTGGCTGTCGGCGCCATCGTTGTGGGACGTCGGCGCGTCGCCTGAATGGTAGCGTTCGGAGGCCCGATCGGAGCGATGGGCGCCTGCGATTTCGGCAGCAACAGTTCCTGCCCGTGACGTGGTTTGCGCGTGGGCCGATGAGGCCGATCCGGCAGTTGAAAAATCGTCGGCGAACAGACCGCGTTCGGGCGTCACCTGCGCTGACGAAGCGGGTGCATAGCCAGCCTGATATCCGTCTGTTGAAACCAGATCCGACAGCTTCGGGTTCGTCCGCGTTTCGCGCTGCGAACGGGCAAGGCGGTGGCGCGTGGCGGCATCCTCGCGCCATGACGGGTCTGCCCGATCCCCGATCGAGACCAGGGACGCGTCGGGTTCGTCGCCGCGCACAGCCTGGCCAAGCGCCAGCAACGAGCGCTCGCGCTTCCAGTCTTCGCGATTTTCCCTGTCGACCATCGTCTGGAACTTTACCCTTGGCGACCTGCAAACGGCGATTGGCCACTCGTTAAGCCACGCTAAACAGGCATGGAAAACAAAAGGTTAATTTTCCCGCGCCGAGCCTGCGGTTTCCCTCTTAGATTGCATCTATTTTCGACACAACCTCAGGCTCCAGAACGGCACGTTAAGTTTTCCGGCCTAGGCTCTCCATGAGACATGACGCAGGCCAGTGATATACCGCAAAGGCGGCCCCTCGCCCGGATCGGCACTTTTTTGGCCGAACGACGAGGGCTGCTTCGCGACTATTTCTCGGCGATCAGCGGCGCCGGTGGGCGACTGGTGTTTTCACTCGCCTATTTCATCGCACTGGCCAACACGCTGTCCATTTCCGAGTTCGGCATGTTCGCCACCGCATCGGCGGCCGGCGTCATGCTGTCGCGCATCCTCGCCTTCGGTTTCATCTCGGCGCTCTACCGCACCGCCACCATCCGCCCCAATCTGATCGGCACCTTCACCGCCGGCTTCCTGCTGCTCGGCGTGCTGTCGCTGCCGCTGCTGGCCGCGGCCTCGTTCGGCGTCTATCTGATTTTCTTCGCCGACACCGTGCCGCTGTCGGTGTTTGCGGCAATCGTCTTTGCCGAGGCGCTGCTGTGGCGGCCGGTGGAGGTGGCGCTGATCGTCAACAACGGTCTGGGCAAGTTCGGCCGCGCCGCGCTGCTGGCCATCCTGGCGACGGCGCTGCGGGCGCTTGGCGCGGTGCTGTTCATGTTCTGGGCGCAACACAGCGTCTGGATATGGTCGTGGTTCTATATCGGCGCCAACGCCGCCTCGCTGCTGATTGCCTTCGGCTTCTTCTATCCACGCCAGCGGCTGCGGCTGCGCATCGAGCTCTATCTCCGGCGATTGGCCGATTCCATCTATGTGGCCGGCGCCGAAGTGCTGTTCTACCTGCAGATGGAGTTCGACAAGCTGCTGGTTCTGGCGATCGGCGGCCCGCATCTGGCCGGTATCTACGCCATCATCATGCGGCTGGTCGACCTGACGGCCATTCCGATCCGCACTTTCTCGATGATGCTGGTGCAGCGCATGATGCGCGCGCCGGAAATGCTGTCGCGGCTGGCGGTCAAGAGCGGCATTGAAGGCGGCGTGTTCGCGGTGTCGACGCTGGCGCTGCTGACGCTCGGCATCGTGCTGCATTTCTTCCCCAATGCGCTTGGCAAGAATGTCGCCGAGGCCGCGCCGCTGGTCGTGCTGGCGATCTGCGTGCCGGGGCTGCGCAATCTGGTCGAATACCAGGCCGAGCTTTTGTTCGCGCGCGGCCAGACGCTGGTGCGGGCGCTCAATCTGGGCCTGCTCGCCGGGCTGAAGGCGCTGCTTTTGACCCATGTGCTGACGACCATCCTCGACACGCCGAACCTGGTGCTGTCGCTCAATGTCGTCTTCCTGCTTTTGTATCTCGCCTCGACGCTGCTCACCTATTCGGCGATGCGCAAGCCGGCGAAAGCTATCTAAGAGCGATCGAGCCCAATCAGACGGCGGATGCGGCCGATATCGGTGCCGATGAAGGACTGCATGCCTATCGCCACCTGCTCCGGCGCCATGTCAGCAACGAAGTGGCGGAGCTCGTCATCCGACAGCGCCTCGCCGGTCCAGTGCACCCGGCAGAATTCTTCCGAACCGTGGAAGTGACCGGCGCCCTGCAGCAGATCATCGACGTAGCGGCCGTAGATCATGCATTCGGAGAATTTGCGCGCCGAGCCGACGACCTCGACCCAGTTGCGACCATGGACCTTCTGGATCTCGCCGCACATGGCCAGCACGGTGTCGCGACGCCAGGCGATCAGCGTCGAGATGTAGTCGTGGATCGATGTCCGGGACGGGTCGATGCCAAGTGCCGCGCCGGCGTTGCGCGACCAGATGCGATGCTCTTCGTGACCTTCGTTCGCCAGCACGCCGTCACGGCGAAACAGCCGCGCCTTGCCATCACGCCAGAAGGCGCCGCAGTCGAAGGGCTTCAGGAAGGCGACGTCGGAATCGCAGAAGATCAGCACGTCTTCCGATGCGTGCGCTGATATCGCGATGCGGCGCAGCTGCTGCACATGCCAGCCGCGCAGCGGCTGGGTCTTCAGGCTGAGCCAGACGCGCCGGCGAAACAGGCTGAGCGGATCGTGGAAGGCGTGCAGCCAGCGCGGCAGCAATTCACGCTCATCAACGATGCTGCGATGGCCGGCCTCCAATTGGCGAAACAGCCTGACATCGCGATGTTCGACCAAAATATAGTGGTGCGCCGCACCGGAAACGTGGCGATCAAGTGTCTCGCACAGCAGGCGGCAGCGCTCGAAATCGGGCGCGTAGCTTGCCGTCACTATTGCCGCCGTCGGTGTCTGCCGAACGGGGCTTGGTTCGACAGCGGTGCCTGGAAGGAACCTGCTGTTCACTGGCCGTCCCTCGCAGCTTCGGATGCGCGCGAAAATCTCTGCCCGGCAACACGCAGCAGGAACAGGGGATTGCCGACCACGTAGCGGCGCCACAGGCGGCCCGGTTCGACAGCCAACCGAAACAGCCATTCGAGCCGCAGCCGGCGCATCCACAGGGGTGCCCGGGGCACCGAGCCGCTCAGGAAATCGAGCAACGCGCCGACGGCGATCGGCAGCGTGCAGTGGCGCGCGTCGATATGGCGTTCGATCCACAATTCCTGGCGTGGCACGCCCATGGCGACCAGAAGCACGTCCGGCCGCAGCGCGGCGATCCGGTCGACGATTTCCGATTCCTGCGAAGCGGGGAAATAGCCGTCGTGGATCACCACGAAGCTGTGCTGCACGGCCAGCGCCGCCAGCTTGATCGACGCCGCTTCGGCGTTGACGCGCGTCGCGCCGAGCAGCCCGACCGTCAGCGGCGTCGTCGAGGCCTGCAGGAAGGCGGGGACGAAGTCGGTGCCGTTGAGATTGTCTGGAAACGGCGCCCCATAGAGAAGTCTCGCCGCCAGATCGACACCGATGCCGTCGGGCAGGATGAGGAAATCATCGAGCGCCTCGGCGAAGACCGGGTCGGTATAGGCGATGTTGGCGTTGTGGGCGTTAAGGAAACTGACCTTGGTGAAACGCCGCTCGGCGATCAGGCGGGTCAGCAGGACGATGGCATCGTCCCAGCGGATCGCAACCACCGAGATACCAAGGATCGTCTTCAGCTTGTCGAGCCCGAACGCGGCGCGGGCGGAATGCATGTTCATGCAAACGCCTCCTGCCTGACGGGTCCGAGCTTTTCGAGGCCGAGCCGGATGGCGGCGTCGAGCGCCTTGACCTGCGAACGCCGGAATGCGCTGCCGTCGACGTCGCGGATGTCGGCCGCCGCGGCTTCGAGAGCCTTGGCGAAACGGGCGGGATCGTCGGCGACCACGCAATTGGCCGGGCGATGATCGATGCCGCGCAGCGAACGGCTGGTGGCGACCGAAGGCAGGCCGAGTTCGAAGGTTTCGATGGTCTTCAACTGGACGCCGCTGCCGGCGATGCTGATCAACGGGATGACGGCAGCGCTGCGCACGAAAGCCTGCGCGTCGGGCACGCGGCCGACAAATTCGACACCGGGATGCTTCGACGTGACGCCGGCAGGCATGCTGCCGGCGACGCGGATGCGGAAACCGGAGCGTAGATGCGGTACGACCTTGCCCAGGAACCAGTCGAGGCCGATACGGTTCGGCTGCCAGGTCCAGGTGCCGATCAGCGCTGCATCGCAGTCGATGTGGCGCGGGGCTTTCGAAGTTGGCGTTTGAGCCCCGGTCACCAGCGGCAGCACCGCTGAGCGGTCGTGCGAGGCGACACCGAGTGCGGCGCGGTCTTCCTCGGCCAGGGTGAAGATGAAGCGCGCACGGCGACAGAGCCGCTCTTCCACGGTCTTGAGCAACCTCGCCTCGCGGCGGAATAGTAGGCGCTGAAAGAGGCTGTCGGCGGCAGCCGCATTCTCCTGCGCCGAAAGATGCTCGACATTGTGGGCAACGAAGATCGAAGGCAAGTCAGAGAACAGCTTTTCGAAGGCGCCTGCGAACTGCACGGAATTCAGCACGTAGCCGTCAAACGGTCCGGCGCGCTCGACAGCAGCTAGTACATCGCCGTCGGACACCGCGCGCAACTTGACCGACGCAAAGGTGAGGCCCGAAAGCAGCGCCTTACCGACCCAAGCCAGCTTTTGCAGTGCGGAGGCATTGTCCGTGCGCACGTCGATCGCACCCAGCACCACGGTGTTTTCGGGATCGGCCGCGGGTTTCCCCGGCCAGGTGAAGCCGATGACCGTGACGCGCGCGCCAGCGCGCCGCAAGGCGGCGATGATCGCAGCGTTGGCGATCTCGTAGCCCGAGGCGAGAGCACCGTCGGGCACGATCGATGTGGCGAACAGCAGATGCATCTCACCTATCCAGTGGTGTAGCCGGTAGCAAAGTGCGGTGAACCCTTGATTAAGCCAGCACATTCGACGGCCGAAAGCCCCTGCCTGGCGGGCTTCTCAGTGCAAGGTGATTAACGAAACCTTATCACCGTGGTGCTACCAGAGCCCAACTCACCATGTGGCTGGACACTGATGATCCCTTTGCCATCGGACGGCTCGGTATCGATCGCTGGACGATCGCCGCGGCTTGATGTCGAGGCCGTCGAAGCGGTCGTCACCTTGCCGACCTTCAAGCGGCCCGAGCAGGTGCTGGAAACACTGGCGTCGCTGCGCGCGCAGCAAACCGGCAGGCGCTTTGCCGTCATCGTCATGGAAAACGAAGCCGAGGCGCGTGCCGGCTCCAAGGCGGCACTGCCGCTGTTCGAGCGCGGCGAGATGTCAGGTCTGGTTATCATCGCGCAGGAGCGCGGCAATTGCAGCGCCTACAATGCCGGCTGGCAGACAGCGATCCTGCAATTCCCGAACTTCAGGCATCTGCTGGTCATCGACGATGACGAGATCGCCGATCCGCAGTGGCTGGAACGGATGTGCAAGGCGGCGGAGACACTCGGCGCCGATATCGTCGGCGGCCCGCAGGTGCCCGTGTTTGCCGATCCCGCCCATGCGCGATGGGCCGAGCATCCGGTGTTCGCGCCTCCCTACCGGGAAACAGGGCGCGTGCCCGCGCTCTATTCGTCCGGCAATCTTCTGGTCGGGCGTAACGTGCTGGTCGCCATGGGTCCGCCCTTTCTCGATCTGAAATTCAACTTCATGGGCGGCGGCGATTCCGATTTCCTGAGCCGGGCGGCGCAGCGCGGCTTCGTGCTTGGCTGGTGCGCTGAAGCGCAAGTGCAAGAAACCGTTCCGGCCCGGCGTGTCGAAGCCGACTGGATCCGTGCCCGCAGCCTGCGCAACGGCGTCATCTCGACACTGGTCGAAAAGAAGAAACGCGCCGGCACCCCACTGGCCAACGCCAAGGTGTTGCTGAAGAGCCTGGCGCTGCTTACCGCCTCGCCATTTCGCGGCCTGATGCGGCTGGCGCGAACCGGATCACCGGCAATCGCCATCTATCCCGTCCATGTGGCGCTGGGCCGCGTGCTGGCCGAATTCGGATATGCCAATGAGCAATACCGCCAGCCTGAGAAAAACTGAGCGCGCCCCGCTCGGCGCCGCGTTCACGCGCGAAGGCGTGGCCACTGCCATTGCCGCGCTGCTGTTCACCGTCATTATGGTGTCGTTCCGGCCGTTCCAGCCGGCCGGCGCCGAGCTCACCGGTCAAGGCGGCGACATCGTCAATCAGCTTGGCTTCAGTTCGCTTGGAGCCATGTCGATCTTCTCGCTGATGGCCTTTGCCGATCCGCGCGTGGTGCGCTCGCTGCTCAGCCCGTCCTGGATGCTGATGCTGGGCTTCTTCTTCCTGTCGGTGATCCTGGCGACCGATCCGCCTTCGGCGATGCGCGCCGCCTCCTTCACCCTGATCGGCATCCTGACGATGGCGACGATCCTGGTGCTGCCGCGCGACGCCGAGGCCTTCTCAAAAGTCATCATCTTCACCGCCGTCGTGGTCATGGGCCTTTCCTATCTCGGCCTCATCGTCTTTCCGCACGAGGCGATGCACACCGCCGACTCACAGGAGCCCGAACATGCCGGCCTGTGGCGCGGCGTGTTCACCCACAAGAACATCGCCGGCCCGATCATGGCCTGCCTCAGCTTCTCAGGCCTGTACCTCTACCGGCGCGGGCAGCGGTACTGGGGCGCCGGGATCTTCTTCGCGGCGATGATCTTCATGCTGCACACCGGCTCAAAGACAACGGCCGGCCTGGTGCCGTTCTCGATCCTGATTGTGATGTTCCCCAGCCTGATAGGCATGCGGCTCGGCACGCCGATCCTGTTTGCCCTGGCGATCATCGCCACGGCGGTCGGCACGCTGGGCATCGTCTTCCTGCCGCCGATAAAACATCTGGCGGCGATCTATTTCCCCGACATGACCTATACCGGCCGCACGACGCTGTGGGAGTTCGCCGGCAGCATGCTGGCGAAGAAGCCATGGATCGGCTACGGCTATGAGAGCTTCTGGGGCACCCCGCTCTTGCTCAACCAGGACCAGCCCTTCGACCGGCCGTGGGACATCAGAACCATCGTACACGGTCATGACGGCTATCTCGACATCGCCGTACTGATGGGTATTCCGGCACTGTGCGTGGCGGTCTATACTTTCCTCATCGCGCCGTTGCGCGACTACATGCGCATTCCGCTGCGCAGGGAGAACATCTTTCTCGGCGACTTCTTCATGATGGTAGTGCTGTTCACGGCGCTGAACGCTTTCCTCGAAAGCTTCTTCTTCCATCGCGGCGACCCGGTCTGGCTGTTCTTCGTGCTCGGCGTGCTTGGCCTCAGGCAAGTCTCGCTGCGGCCGATGGCAGTGCGTGATCCCGATCGCGGTGCACGATCTTCCCGTTCGTCCTGACGGGGTCTTCCCTAGGGAAGCGCCAGCGTCTATGTGAAGGCCTTCCTTCGGAGGGCTTTCGATGACGATCAGGCTTGTTCTCGCCGGCTGCGGCAATATGGGTTACGCCATGCTCTCGGGCTGGCTGAAATCCGGCAAGCTTGCGCCGTCCGCGGTTTTCGTGGTCGAGCCCAATGCCGATCTGCGCAATCGCGCCGCAGCGTTGGGCTGCGGCACATCAGCCGATGCCGGCGCTATTCCAGCCGATGCCGTGCCCGATCTCGTCGTCATCGCCGTGAAGCCGCAGGTGATCCGCGACGTCACCGCCGCCTACAAGCGCTTCGCCGACGGCCGCACCACCTTCGTCAGCATCGCCGCCGGCACGCCTGCCGCCACCTTCGAGGAGATCCTGGGCAATCGCGCACCGATCGTGCGCTGCATGCCCAACACGCCGGCAGCAATCGGCAAGGGCATGATGGTGGTGTTTTGCAACAGGCTGGTCTCCGACGACACCAAGCGTTTCGTCGCCAACCTCCTGTCGGCGAGTGGCGAGGTGGCCACCATCAACGACGAGGGCCTGATGGACGCGGTGACCGCTGTATCGGGATCGGGACCAGCCTACATCTTCCATTTCATCGAGGCGCTGACCGTGGCCGCCGAGAAGGCCGGGCTGCCGATGGCAACCGCCAAGCTGCTCGCCATGCAGACTGTCTACGGCGCTGCCTCGCTCGCCGCCGAAAGCGGCGAGGAGCCAGGCGTGCTGCGCCAGCAGGTGACCAGCCCCAAGGGCACGACGGCAGCGGCGCTGGCCGTGCTGATGGGTGAGGACCGGCTGACCAATCTGCTGACCGAAGCGGTGGAGGCAGCGCGGCTGCGGTCTGTCGAACTGGGGAAGTGAAACCTCAGTCCGCCCCGTAAAGCATCTCGTCCTGCAGCCGCCGCAGGGCGAACAGCCTCGTCGACTGGTCGGGCGACGCATTGTCGGCGGTCAGCAATTCGCCTTTCCTGACCGGTTTCAGCACCTTGCCGCCCTCGAGCAGGCCGACCGGCACGGCGCGCTGGGCACGGGCTTCGCCGACAGTCATGGTCCAGGAACGATAGCAGGTCTCGCCAATCGCATCGAAGGTCTCGCCGGCGGCAAGGTCGCGCTTGGCGACGGCGCACACTTCGGCGACCGGCCTTGGCAACGGCACCATGTCGGGCTTGCCGAAAAGCACGATGCGGGCTGCGGTCAGCGGCACTTCCAGCGAGGTCAAATGATAGGGCCGGAACAGGCTGTAGTAAGGGCCGTGGCCGATATGCAGATCGTCCATGCGCTCGATGATGCGCGGATGCGTCGCCTCGACAATGACGAAGACGCCGGGCGCGACGCCCTTGCCTACCGTGTAGTCGACGACGCCTTTCTTCAGCAACAGACCGCCATCCTCACGCGGGATGAGTACCTTGGCGAGATCGTCGCGGTCGGCCTTGGGGCCGTGCATGCCGGGCACATCGGGCACCAGCCCGGTGGCGTTGGCAATGGCGCACATCTCGACCATGGTCTTGGAGCCGTCGACGAACTCGACCAGCATGCGCGGGTTCATGTTGCGGCGGATCGCTTCCTCGCGATAGTCGTCGGGCACGGCATCGTGGTTGAGCGGATTGTTCTTGCCCTTGCCGGCCGAGACGATGGTCAGCCCGAGCGCCGACGCAAACTCGATCAGTTCCATGCAGCTCGACGGCTCATCGCCCGCACCGACCGAATAGACGACGCCAAGTCGGTCGGCCTGCTGTTTGAGATAGCAACCGATGGTGACGTCGGCCTCGACGTTCATCATCACCAGATGCTTGCCGTGCTCCATCGCCGACAGGCAAAAATCGGCGGCGACACCCGGCTTGCCGGTGGCGTCGATGACGACGTCGATCAACGGATTGGTGACCAGCATCTCGTTGGAGGTGATGGCGATCTTGCCGCTCTCGATGGCGCCGGTGACTTTCGACGCGGTGTCGGCTTCGACCGCCATGGCTTCATCGCCATAGGCGATGCGGATGGCCTCGCGCGCGGTGTGCGGGCGGCGTGTCGAGACGGCGCAGACCGAAATGCCCGGCATCAGCATGCCTTGCGTGACCAGATCGGTGCCCATCTCGCCCGAGCCAATGACGCCGATGCGCACAGGGCGGCCCTCGGCGGCACGCCTGGCGAGATCGCGGGCAAGGCCGGTCAGGGCGACATTGGTCATGCAGGAAGTCCACAGCTTCGTGATTTGTGGTCGGATAGCAGGGAACGGGTTCCATTTGCCAACGAAACCGTTGGCGACCGGCATTTTCCAGCGAAATCGCCCGAAAAAGGGACATTCGTCCCGGGTGATTGGCACAAAGGGTTGCCAATTGACATTGTCGTGAACAGCCCCAATAAAACATTCGTTCGTCAACAAAGGCAAATGTTCATCGACAGATAGGAGAGCATGCGCCTCGCGGCGGACTGGGGAGTGTCTTTGCGCCGTGGCGCCAAAGGCTCGATGGAGCAACATTGCGAGGCGTCGAGCGAAGGCTCGGGGGCTCCAGGGGAGGAATAATGGATACTGTTCTCGCGGGACTCAAAGGGGCCATCGACACGCTCGGCCCGACGATCCTGCTACCGATCGTCATTTTCATCATCGCCGTGGTTCTGGGCGCCAAGGTCAGCAAGGCTTTTCGCGCCGCCGTCACCATCGGCGTCGCCTTC
This sequence comes from Mesorhizobium sp. Root695, assembly GCF_001428185.1. Classification (NCBI taxonomy): domain Bacteria; kingdom Pseudomonadati; phylum Pseudomonadota; class Alphaproteobacteria; order Hyphomicrobiales; family Phyllobacteriaceae; genus Mesorhizobium; species Mesorhizobium sp. Root695. The sequence continues at coordinate 192,219 of NZ_LMHO01000046.1, forward strand.
ATCGGCATCAATCTCGTGCTTGGCCTCATGTTCACGTCGATCGGAGACGTTGCCAAGGCCATCGTCACCAACACTGGCATCCATCGCGACATCATCGATGTCGGCTGGCCTTCGGCTGCGGCGATCGCCTTCGGCTCATCGGTCGGCCTTTGGGTCATTCCGGTCGGCATCCTCGTCAACATCGTGCTGTTGCTGACACGCATGACGCGCACGCTCAATGTCGACGTCTGGAATTTCTGGCACTTCGCCTTTGTCGGCTCGCTGGTCGTCGCCGCGACAGACAATCTGGCCTATGGCATCGCGGTCGCAGCACTTGTCGCCGCGCTGTCGCTGCTCTTCGCCGACTGGTCGGCACGCGCGGTGCAGCAATTCTACGGCGTGCCCGGCATTTCCGTGCCGCACCTCGCCTCGGCGCAGATCCTGCCGATCGCCATTGTGCTCAACTGGATCATGGACCGCATTCCCGGGATCAATCGCATCAACATCAACACCGATACGATCGAACGCAGGTTCGGCGTGTTCGGAGAACCTGTCGTGATGGGCCTGATCATCGGCCTCGTGCTCGGCGCGATCGCCTTCTACAATGCGGGTGATCTCAGCGTGGTGCTGGCAAAGGTTCTGGGCACCGGCATGACGCTGGCCGCGGTCATGCTACTGCTGCCGCGCATGGTCAAGATCCTGATGGAAGGGCTGATCCCGGTTTCCGACGCCGCTCAGGCGTTCGTACGCAAGCGCACCGGCGACCGCGAGCTGCTCGTCGGCCTCGATTCGGCGATCCTGATCGGCCATCCGGCCGCGATCTCGTCGTCGCTGATCCTGGTGCCGATCGCGATCATCCTGTCCATCATCCTGCCAGGCAACCGCGTCATCCTGTTCGCCGACCTGGCGGTCATTCCCTTCATTGTCGCCATGACCGCGCCGTTGGTCAAAGGCAACGTGTTCCGCATGGTGGTGATCGGCACGGTGACGCTGGCCATCGGCTTCTACGTCGCCAACGCGCTGGCGCCGCTGTTCACTAGCGCCGCAGTCGCATCGGGCTTCAAGCTGCCGGCGGACGCGCTGCAGATCACCTCGGTGGTCGACGGCTTCCTGTGGGTGCCCTACGTGATCATCGAGGCCATGGGACTTGGTCTTGTCGGCATCATCGTGATGGCGGTGGTCGTCGCCGCGCTGTTCGTTCTCTACCGCCGTAATCCGCTCGGCTGGGAAAGGGCGGCTGGCGCCGAGGACGAGCCGGCCGAAGAGACGGTCTGAACCTGATAGCGCCTTGCGTTTGAACCGATCGTGCGCCCTTCACGGGCGCACGATTTCATCGACGGAGCAAAGAAATGGCTGACGGCCTCATGCAGCTTCTGGATCCCGAAGCGATCGTGCTCGGATCCGATGCATCGAGCAATGAGGAGATCATCCGCATCCTGGCGGGCCGGCTCGAGATGCTTGGCTATGTCAAAAGCTCCTATGCCGACGCGGTCGTGCGCCGCGAATTGACCATCCCGACCGGATTGCCGCTGGAGCGCCCCGACAACGTCGCGGTACCGCACACCGATCCGGAGCATGTGCTGAAGCCGGGCATCGCAATGGGCACGCTGAAGCAACCGGTGACCTTCGCCAACATGGAAGACCCCGACGAGATGCTGCCGGTCGGCTTCGTCTTCCTGCTTGCCATCAATGACAAGGACAAGCAGATTGAGGCGCTGCAGGCCGTCATGGCCATCATCCAGAACCCGCAAGCCTTGGACGGCTTGAGGTCGGCCAGAACCCTCGATGACGTGCGAGCCGTACTCGGCTGAAACAAGGAGAAGCAGAGATGTCCAGACAGAAAACCATTCTCTTTGCCTGCGGCACGGGCATCGCCACCTCGACCGCGGTCAACGTCGCCGTCACCGAGGAAATGAAGAAACGCGGCCTTACCTTCAATGCCCAGCAGGCAAAGGCCACCGAAGTGCCGGGACTGGCCGACAATGTCGACTTCATCGTCGCCACCACGCCGATCTCGGCTTCGGTGACCAAGCCGGTGATCAAGGGCCTCGCCTTCCTCACCGGCATCGGCAAGGACAAGATCCTCGACGAGATCGAGGCGCAGCTGCGCAAGTGACGGTCACGCAGCGACACGGAGACTGACGCGATCCGGCGCGACCCCACTGGCGCGGCTTCAGACCACCCTGACGTAGGTCGTCATTCCCGATTTCTGATGCTCGATAATGTGGCAATGCAGCAGCCAGTCGCCGGGATTGTCGGCGACGAAGCCGAGCTGAACCTTCTCGTTGGGCTGGATGAGATAGGTGTCGGAGATGACAGGCTGAACCTGGCGCGTCGAGGATGACAGCACCTTGAAGCTCATGCCGTGCAGATGCATCGGATGGGATTGCGGCGTCAGGTTCTCCATATCGATGACATAGCTCCTGCCGAGCCTCAGTTCGGCCAGCGGCGCGGTCGGATCCGGCGTATCGCCGGGCCACGGTACCTTGTTGATTGCCCAGAAACTGTAGCCAAGCGAACCGCAGATGCCATCGCTCGGGACGTTTTCCGCCGTAGCGCTGAGCGCCAGGGAAATATGTTGGGCGCTGGTGAAATCCACCTCCGCCACCGGATTGACCTCCAGCGGAGCAAGATCACGAATGTCCCGCTTGAGGGAGTCTCCTGTCGCGAGCAGGGTCGCCAGGATTTTTGGCTTCGTGCCCCTGACGTCTCTCAGGCTGACGATCGCGCCCTCGTCGTCGGGCATGCGGATGGCCAGCTCCATGCGCTGACCGGGTCCAAGCAGCAAGGCATCGGGGGAAAAACGCTGCGGCACCGGATTGCCGTCCAGCGCGATGACTGACGCTTCGGCGCCATCGACGCGAAAGGCATAGATCCGGGTGACATCGGTGATGGCGACCCTGAGCCGCACCAGCCCTCCGGCCGGCGCGTCATACTGCGGCTGATCTAGCCAGTTGGCGGTGCGCACCGCGCCGTAAGTGCCGGTTCTTGCGGCATCGCGCGGCCGGAACTGGTCGATGAACTGGCCATCGTCGCCGAGGCGCCAGTCGCGCAGGTTGATGACAATTTCGGCGTCGAATTTCGGATCGTTCGGGTTTTCAACCACGATCACGCCGGTCAGGCCGTGACCCATCTGCTCCAGCGTGTTGCAATGCGGGTGATACCAGAAGGTGCCGGCGTCGGGTGGCGTGAAGGCGTAATCGAAATGATCGCCGGTGTAGACGTAGGGCTGGACCAGAAACGGGACGCCGTCCATCCTGTTTGGAACACGAATGCCATGCCAGTGGATCGTCGTCGGATCATCGATCGCGTTGACAAGGCGCGCGGTGAAAGGCGCGCCTTTTTTCATTCTGAGCACGGGCGGCATTCCGGCGTTACCATAGGTCAGCACATCCTTGGTCTGGCCGACATCCATCAGCTTCGCCTGGATCTTTGCCGTCTGCAAAACCACCGGCTCAGCTGTGGCAGCGGCCCAGCCGCCAAGCCGACCCATGGCCGAAAGCCCGATCCCGCCGGCACCGGCAACCGCGGCCGTTTTCAAAAACCCGCGGCGTGTGAGTACGGTCATTTGGCGCTCCAACTGCAAGGACGGCAGCCTTGGGTTTATCGCAGCCCTGGATCGTAAGCGAGAAGCCTGTGCAAGACCGACCTCCGCCACCGGCCCGCCGACAGGCGCGGACGGACAATCGACCGCAAGACGCATCGCCGTCGGAGAGGAGCGTGACTATTTCGACCGCACCCCATAGGCGGCAAGGAACGCTTCAACCGAGGCATCGGCATGCCGCTCAAGGTCGGCCTTCGAGCGCGGGTTGCTTCCGGTGAACATGGCTTCGTTCATGGGGATCCAGAGAAGCATTCCGAAGAGATGGCTGGCCGCCAAACGGGGATCGCTGGTCTGCAACAGGCCTCGACTGGTAAGCTTTTCAAAGCATGACGCCACCGAGGCAAGCATGCGCTCAAAACCTTTTTCATACCAACTGCGGCCAAGCTGCGGCATTCGATCCGCGTTGGCGATAATCAGACGCCGCAGCTTCAGCAAATCGTCGTCCATCAGCGTCGTTGTCATGCGTCGGGCAAGCTGCTGCAGACCGCCCTCCATGAATTTCGCCTCGGAAAGCAGCATCGTTACGGACTCGACAACATCGTTGGTCTGGCTGGCGGTGGACTCGACGACTTCGCTGAAAAGCGTCTCCTTGTCCGTGAAATGCTTGTAGACGGTCTGCTTGGAAGCGCCTGCCTTGGTGGCGATCTCTTCCATGCTGGTTCCATCATAACCCTTGGCGATGAACGCGGCCGTGGCCGCTTCGATGATTTCACGATCCTTGCGAGCCGATCTGGTCTCACCATTATTTTCCATAGCGCCTCTCAACCAGTACTAGACGGTACCGTTCCCGCATGGTAGCTACGCTTACAGTACTAGACTGGCTAGTACTCGTCAACGAAAGCAAGGCTTGAACCGATGACCAAGATGATCTTCCTCAATCTGCCGGTGCGCGATCTGCAGGCGGCGACCAATTTCTATCTCGCGATCGGCGGCACGCTGAACCCGCAGTTCTCGAGCGACCAGGCCAGCTCGATCATGTTCTCCGACTCCATTGGGGTCATGTTGCTTACGCACAAGCATTACAGCCAGTTCACAGCGCGGGAGATCGGCGACCCCAAACGGGACAGCCAGATGCTGATAGCGCTCACCACCGACAGCAAGGACGAGGTCAATGCCATAATCGAGAAGGGCGTGGCGGCAGGCGGTCGCGCCGATCCCAACCCGGTGCAGGATCTCGGTTTCATGTTCAACCGCCACATCGAAGATCCGGACGGCAACGTCTGGGAGCTGCTGTGGATGAACCCATCCGCCATGCAATAGCCCACCGGAATCGAAGCGGGCCAGGATGACAATGGAGAAGCGATTGGCATTTGCCTGTCGCTTCTCCAACGGACGCGCCGGCATCAGCTATTCCGCCGCCTCGGCATAATGTGCCGGCACGTAGTTGAGGATGGGGCCAAGCCAGCGCTCGACCTCGGCCAATGGCATCGCCTTGCGGCGTGCATAATCCTCGACCTGGTCGCGTTCGACCTTGGCGACGCCGAAATAGTAGCTTTCGGGATGCGCCAGATAGATTCCCGATACCGAAGAGCCCGGCCACATCGCATAGCTCTCGGTCAGGCTAACCCCGGCATTGCCTTCGCCGTCGAGCAGTCGGAACAGCGTCGCCTTCTCGGTATGGTCGGGCTGTGCCGGATAGCCGGGTGCCGGGCGGATGCCGCGATAGGGTTCGCCGATCAGTTCGTTTGGTGCCAGATTCTCGTCGGGAGTGTAGGCCCAAAACTCCCTGCGCACCTTCTCGTGCATGCGCTCCGCAAAGGCTTCGGCGAAGCGGTCGGCCAGCGCCTTGACCATGATCGACGAATAGTCGTCGTTGGCGCGCTCGAAACGCTCGGCGATCGCCACCTCCTCGATGCCGGCGGTGACGATGAAGCCGCCGATATAATCGGGCTTGCCGCTGTCCGTCGGCGCGACGAAATCCGACAGTGCGACATTGGCCTTGCCGTCGCGCTTGGTCAGTTGCTGGCGCAGGGTGAAGAACGTCGCCAGTTCCTGCGAGCGTGCCTCGTCCGTGAACAGCCTGACGTCGTCGCCGACGGCATTGGCCGGCCAGAAGCCGATGACGCCGCGCGGCGCGAACCATTTTTCGGCAATAATCTTCTTCAGCATCGCCTGCGCATCCTCGAACAGCTGGCGGGCGGCGGCGCCTTGCGCCTCGTCCTCCAGTATCTTCGGATAACGGCCCTTCAGCTCCCAGGTCTGGAAGAACGGCGTCCAATCGATATAGCGCGCGAGTTCCGTGAGATCCCAGTTCTCGAACACCTTCACACCGGTGAAGGACGGCTTCGGCGGCTCATAGGCCGGCCAGTCGATGCGGTGCGCGTTGGCCCGCGCCTTGGCCAGCGGCAGCCGCTGCTTGTCGGCTTCGGAGCGGGCATGCGCGTCGGCGACCTTCTTGTATTCGGCGCGCACCGTGTCGACATAGCCGCCCTTGGTCTCGTTCGACAACAAGGACGAAACCACGCCCACCGCCCTGCTGGCGTCTGTGACATAGACCGTTTGGCCCTTGGTGTAGCGCGGGTGGATTTTCACCGCCGTGTGCACGCGGCTCGTCGTCGCGCCGCCGATCAGCAATGGAATGTCGAAACCTTCGCGCTCCATCTCCGCGGCCATGTGCGCCATCTCGTCGAGCGACGGCGTGATCAGGCCTGACAGGCCGATGATGTCGACATTTTGCTCGCGTGCCGTCTGCAGGATCTTTGCCGCCGGCACCATGACGCCGAGATCGATGATCTCGTAATTGTTGCAGGCGAGCACAACGCCGACGATGTTCTTGCCGATGTCGTGGACATCGCCCTTCACCGTCGCCATCAGGATCTTGCCCGCTGTCTGGCGTTCGCCATTGTCGATGCCATTAGCGGCGTTGGCCAGCTTCTCGGCTTCCATATGAGGCAGCAATCCTGCGACGGCTTGTTTCATCACCCGCGCGGACTTCACCACTTGCGGCAGGAACATCTTGCCCGCGCCGAACAGGTCGCCGACGACGTTCATGCCGGCCATCAGCGGGCCTTCAATGACATGCAGCGGGCGCTCGGCGGCCAGCCGCGCTTCCTCGGTGTCGGCGTCGATGAACTCGGTGATGCCGTTGACCAGCGCGTGGCTGATGCGCTGTTCGACCGTCCATTCGCGCCAGGCGAGATCGCGCTCCTTGGCTTCCTGGCCCGCCGTGCCCTTGAAGCGTTCGGCGATCTCCAGCATGCGTTCGGTGGCGGTGCCGCCGGCCCTGGGCACGCGGTTGAGCACGACATCCTCGCAGGCCTCGCGTAGCGCCGGCTCGATCGTGTCGTAGACGGCGAGCTGACCGGCATTGACGATGCCCATGTCCATGCCGCGCTGGATGGCATGGTAGAGGAACACGGCATGCATGGCCTCGCGCACCGGCTCGTTGCCGCGGAACGAGAAGGACAGGTTCGACACGCCACCGGAAATGTGGACATGCGGCAGCGTCCCGGTGATCTCGCCCGTGGCCTCGATGAAGTCGACGCCGTAATTGTCGTGCTCCTCGATGCCCGTGGCGACCGCGAAGACATTAGGGTCGAAGACAATGTCCTCGGGCGGGAAGCCGGCCTGTTCGATCAGGAGCTTGTAGGCGCGGGTGCAGATCTCGACCTTGCGCGCCTTGGTGTCGGCCTGGCCGTCTTCGTCGAAGGCCATGACGACCACCGCCGCGCCATAGGCCCGCACCAGCCTGGCATGATGCAGGAACGCAGCCTCGCCTTCCTTCATCGAGATGGAGTTGACCAGCGACTTGCCCTGCACGCATTTCAGGCCGGCCTCGATGATCTCCCATTTCGAACTGTCGACCATGACGGGAACGCGAGCGATGTCCGGCTCGGCGGCGATCAGGTTCAGGTATTCGACCATCGCTTTCTTCGAATCGATCAGCCCCTCATCCATGTTGATGTCGACGATCTGGGCGCCATTGGCGACCTGGTCGCGCGCCACGTCGAGCGCGGCGACATAGTCGCCCGCCGTGATCAGTTTTCTGAACTTTGCCGACCCGGTGACGTTGGTGCGCTCGCCGATATTGACGAACGGAATCTCGTCGGTGATCGTGAATGGCTCCAGCCCGGACAGGCGCATCCTGGGTTCGATGTCCGGAATGGCGCGCGGGGGATACTTCCGCACCGCTTCGGCAATGGCGCGGATATGTTCCGGCGTCGAGCCGCAGCAGCCGCCAACGATATTGACCAGCCCTTCCCTTGCAAACTCCTCGATCTGCGCGGCCATGAAGTCCGGGCTCTCGTCATAGCTGCCGAATTCGTTGGGCAGTCCGGCATTCGGATAGGCGCAGGTGAAGGTGTTGGCAACGCCCGAAATCTCCGCCAGGTGCGCACGCATGGCATTGGCGCCTAGCGCGCAGTTGAGGCCGATGGTGAAGGGGCTGGCATGGCGCACCGAATGCCAGAAGGCCGTCGGCGTCTGGCCGGACAGCGTGCGGCCGGACAGGTCGGTGATGGTACCGGAGATCATCACCGGCAGGCGCACACCCTTCTCGATGAAGATCTCTTCCGCAGCGAAGATCGCCGCCTTCGCGTTCAGCGTGTCGAAGATGGTCTCGATCAGGATGACGTCGGCGCCGCCATCGATCAATCCGCGCAGCTGTTCGCCATAGGCGAGGCGCAGATCGTCGAAGGTCACCGCGCGGTAGCCGGGATTGTTCACATCCGGCGACATCGAGGCGGTGCGGTTGGTCGGCCCCAGCGCGCCGGCGACGAACCGACGCTTGCCGTCCTGCTGCTCGGCCCGAATAGCGGCGCGCCGCACCAGCCGCGCGCCATCGCGGTTCAGCGCATAGACGGCACCTTCCATGCCGTAGTCGGCCTGGGCGATCGAGGTCGAGGAGAAGGTGTTGGTTTCCAAGATGTCGGCGCCTGAGATGGCGTACTGATAGTGGATCTCCTCGATGGCCTCGGGCTGGGTCAGGATCAGAAGGTCGTTGTTGCCCTGCTGGTGGCAGGCGCAGCCGGCGAAGGCCTCGCCGCGAAACTGGTCCTCCTCGAAGCCGAGGCCCTGGATCTGCGTGCCCATGGCGCCGTCGAGGATAAGGATGCGTTCGCGCGCCGCTGCCCTCAGCGCCGCAAGCACTTCCGATCCGTCGGACTTTGCCGCGACGGGGCCGAACAAAGCGTCCAGCGATGCAGAGTTCTGCGACATTTTTTATCCCTTTGGCGACAAGTTTTCTCATCTCACATAAGGATATCTTTATGTCAATATACGATAGGCGATCATCATTGTCACCCGTCGTTGCAAGTGCCTGGCTCCAGAGGGGCAATCGCTCGGTCAATGCAACTCGGCCAACAAGGCTATCCCGCGTAAAGGCGATACCCGGAACAGAATTGATCTTCTTCTGCACGGCCTCGCGCAGGATCGGCACCGCTTGCTCGAAACGGGTAACGTCGTTTCGGCCCGCCAGCGAGCGTTAAAGTTGCCGACCTCGTTCTGCAGGCTGGCCCAACGGTCGGGATCGCGGTCGCGACCGACCTCGTCGGCGAGCGCCCGGATAGGTCAAATCTCGGCCACAGCCAGCCTATTTGAAGCTGGCGATGGGCAAGAACTTCACCGCGGAGCCGGTGAAGCGGCGGTGATCGGACGTCTGTCCTCGCGGCTGGAATCCGTCGAGATAGACGTGCTCCGGCGCCCTGCGGATGAAATAGGCGGCAACAAGCCGCGCGGTCGCGGACCCCGTTCCATCGGCAATGCCGCGACCTCTCTGGAGCGGTCTGCTGGTGACCGCAGGCGCTTCAGCACCGGCGCGTGGCTGGACACGGTCGGCCTTCGGGCTGGTCCTGACCCGATCTTCGCGTTCCGATGCATGGGGGGCAAGCCGCTGGCCGGTCAGCCTGTCAAGGCCGTCATCGGCGTGGTTCAGGGCCAGCAAGGCACCGATTGCGTCGCCGGATTTGGCTGCTTCCGGTTGGCGCGTCGGGCTTGTCTGGCTTTCCGGCCGCCATGTCGGCAAGGGGATGTTGAGCGCCACCATGTCCGCCGCGACGCTCGCGAGAACGGCATCCCCGCCCAAAGGAATGTCGGCACCGGTTGCTGCCGGCTTGGCCACCGCCAGTTCGGCCCGCGCCATGGACGCACCGGCGATTGCGGACCGTGCGGTTTCCGGTGTCGGAACACGCGCCGCAAGTTCGGCGCGAGGGGCGAAGGCGGGCAGCGGCACCGAGCCCGGTGCCATGGCCATGACGATCGCTTCAGGCGTCTTCCCCGTCTGCCCAGATGGCGGTTCCTCCCCTGGATAGCTGGCAGCCATCTGGATGTCCGCCCGCTGGGCATCCTGCGGCTGCACGATGGCGATACCCTGTCCGACCGGCCTGGGTTCAACAGACCTGGCCGGTTTGCGCGGCGCCGACACCGCTTCCGCGACATCATCCGACTCGTCTCCGCCACCCAAAAGCGTCGCCAGTAGGCCACGCGCCTGTCTGCGTTGGCCGCCATCAACGCTTGCCAGCTCGATGTTGGGCGTGCCGGCGCCCTTGCGCGATTTGTAGGCGGCAAACGCCTGCTCGTAGCCGGGCAGCGGTCTGCCGTCGCTTGGCACATGCAGTGTGTTGCCGTTCGGAAATACCCTGGCTAGTTCCTGGCGGCTGATGCCCGGCCAATGCCGCACATTGCCGACATCCATGTGTATGAAAGGCGAACCGGAGGTAGGGTAATAGCCTACGCCGCCGCCCTGCATCTTGAGGCCGATATCGCGCAGCTTCTTCAGCGGCACATCCGGCAGGAAGAAATCCATCGCGCGGCCTACCATGTGTTGACTCTCTCGAGCTACGCCCTTCGAGCGGCTGCGCAGCATTGCGTTCGTCGCCGGCGAACGATAGGCGCTGACCACATGGATATAGGCTCTTGATCCACTGGCGCGATAGGCCTGCCAGACAAGATCGAGCAGGCGCGGATCCATCTTCGTCGGTTCGTTGCGACGCCAGTCGCGCAGCATGAGATTGATCTTCTTCAATCCCGCCGGATCGTAGCGCCCATTGCGCTTGAAGACGATTTCGGCCTTCTCGCCCGTATGGAGATGTTGAATCTTCAAAGCGCGCGTCTCCGCCAACGCGCTGCTGACGCAGAGGCAAAGGAACGCCACCATGATGGCCGGCAGCAATGTCCAACGATGGGAAGCGCCGGGCGTGTTTTGCTCGTTTTCAATCACGTTCATGCCTTGCAAATTGTTTTGTTTTCAGGCGATTTGACGTCGGCGTCGAGATGAAGAGCTCGTCTTCGGCGTCCTCGACCTGACAAGGCATGGACTTGACCGGCGCAGACGGGCATCCATCCCACAACGCGCCTGTCGAAGAACATCATCTTGGTTAATGAATCGTGTCGGTGCCGAGAATGCGATTCGACCGGTGGGTGCCTGTAACAACTCTTGGAGCCAAGGCTCCCCGCTGCAGCTAGGTCAGTGAGGTTTTCCAATCCTAGTCCCGGACAGCATCGGCAAACGCATCAATGGCTGGCGAGTGTGAGCGCCCTGCGACAGTAACCAACGACACTTGCGGATGATTTCGGGATCGACCACAGGCTGGTGGCACCCCCATTCCCGCCGCGACTATCGCCAGAATCCAATCCTCGCGCTCACTACGATGTGCACTTTCGATCTCTATGCCGAGGCTTCAAAGCTCGTCGATGTGATCGCTGTATTCGCAGTTGATGCGGTCGAGGTAGGGCTGCTCGTGGACATCGGAAAGATGGAGCGTGTTGCGCAGTTCAAATGGATGGCCTGTCGAAAAAGCGAGGCCAAAACGCTCGGTATAAACCGGTGTCAGGGCCGGTCGTCGCGGAGATGAGGTGACCAGGTCCTGTTCGCTAGAAACTCCGAAGCGGAAGATTTTAGAAAAGCAATTACTAATATAATGACGTGACAGCGCCAGTATCCGCGTCGCGTATGGGAGGATGCCACGACGGATGGTGGAATGAACGTCACGAAATTTGAATCCAAGTCTCACAACAAGCCGGGTGAGGTTCGCTCGCCCAACAAGACACGCGTCGAAGTGGTGCGGCTTCCCGGTTTCACGCTCGGACGGCTCAACATGGAGCCAGGATGGAAATGGTCGGAGTGCGTGAAGCCCGTCGTCAAGACCGACAGCTGTCAGGTGTCGCATGTCGGTTACGTTGTATCCGGAGCGATCACCATCAGATTGGATGACGGCACCCAGAAAACCTTCGAACAAGGCACATCCTATACAATTCTGCCCGGCCACGACGCCTGGGTGGAAGGCAACGAACGCATTGTGTGTATCGAAGTCACGAGCGCCGAGCAGCATGCCAAACCAGCGTAGGACAGAACGCAGAACTGCTGGCTGGCGGGGTTTGCGTCGGGCGACGGGCTGCTGTCGCGCCATCAAATTATTTGACGCGGAACACTATGTAACCGCACCTCCGCCCGTTCCGCGGGCAACGAGACGGTTCAAGGCCCGCAGCGAGAACCGGCAACGGCACTGAACTAGGTCTCCGCCTCTCCTATTCGGTGCCGGCGAGCCACCGCACCATGTTCGCCATCAACTTGCCGTAGAGCGGCCATTCGAGGAAATCCTGCGACAGCCAATGCGGACCGATGTCGGTCGTCCAGGCGACCGTGCGGCCGCGACCGTGGTTGCAAACGGCAAGGAGTGGCCAGTCCGTGCCGCGGTGATGGCAGGTTGCCAAAAGACGGGATGAGCCATCATGCCTGAATTCCAGCTTGTTCATGCCGAGGATCGGAGGCAACGGCCCCTCGATGCCGGAAAAGATTGGGTGGGATGTTTGCAGGATGGAGGCTTGAAGACCTTGCGGCACCTCCATGCCGTCGCAATACGGCAGGCAACGGACAGGCAGCACATCTTCGACCGGGGTGTCGTAGAATCGCGCTGTTCCGAACATGCCCTGAAAGCCCATATAGCCGCCGGCCAGCATCAACCCACCGCCACCTTCGACATAGATCTTGAGCAGATCGAGGCGGTTGACACCGACACGGCCGGCCCGGGCTTCCGGCGTCACCAGCAAGGTCAGCGCGCCGACATCGGAAATCACCACCGCCTGATATTGGGCGAGCGCATCCAGATCAGAGGGAAACTCGGCGGCGCACCGATCACCGCCGATCTGTGTCACCGCGACGCCCTCGGCGGCGAGGGCGGCATTGAAGGTCGTTGCACCATTGGTGGAGGTCGCGCTTGTGAGCACATCGCCACCTATGGCGACCGAAGTCGTCGCCGCGAAGGTTTCGCCTGCAAGCAGCACTTTCATAGTCGCCCCACATTGTCCGATAGATCGAGTTGAGAGGGCGCCAGCTGGAATCGGCGCCCCCGGGGGTTCGATAACCGCCGTATCAGAACTTGAACTCAGCCAGATTTTCGGGGGTCACGATTTTCGCTGGTCCAAGGATCAATTCGCCGCCGGCCCCAATCGTGTATTCGCCGAGCCTGCCTGCCTTGAACTTGTCACCCTCCTTGCCGGTGATCTTGCACTGCGCAAGCGCCTGGGCAGTTTGATAGGTAAGATAGCCAAGATCGGTGACGTTCCACCAGATATCCTGAGCAGCGCCGTCCTTGATGTATTTCGAGATCAAAGTGGCCGGGGCCAGGCCGGTGAGTTTGACCTTGCCGATCATGCCCGCCTCCTCAAGTGCACGAGCGGCCGCAGGAAGGCCAATGCCTGCTGGAACGATGATCACCTTGAGATTCGGAAACGCTTGCACCAGCGCCAGTGCCTGCTGCTGGTTGATCTGTTCGCTTTCTTCGCCATAGGCGACCTGCACGAGCTTCATTTTGGAAAACTTCGGCTCGGCCGCCATTTTCGCCTTCATGAAGTCGATCCAGGCGTTTTGGTTGGTCGCCGTGGGCGTCGACGACAGGATCGCGAATTCGCCTTCACCGCCGCTAAGATTGAATGCACTTTCCAGCATCATTTCGGCGAGACTGTCGCCCTTCACTTGATTCACGAATACCGCGCGGGCGTCGGCCGCCACATCGGAGTCATACGAAATGACGCGGACGCCCTGCTGGACGGCACGCTTCAGCGCAGGCGCAACGGCATTGGCGTCGTTGCCGGCAATTGCGATGACCCCGACCTTCTGCGACACGAGACTATTGATGAATTCAATCTGCGCCTCTGCCGTCGCTTGCGATGGGGCGACCTGGGTAGCTGTGCCGCCAATTTCCTTCGCCGCCTCTTCGGCCCCTCCAAAGGCCACCTTGAAGTAGGGATCGGTGTCGAGCTTGGGCAGGAAGCCGACCGTTACCGGCTCCTTGGCGCATTCCTGGCTTAGAGCCAGCGAGGTCGGGGCGAGCAGAACCGCGGATGCGAGCAGGGCTAATCTAAACGCTTTCATTGTGACTCCTCCATCAAAAATTCGGGCTTGAAGAAAGGGGCCCGAGATCACCCCTTGTTTTCGCGCAAGACGCGCGATCTTGAGAGCCGCTCCTGTGCTGAGCGCCAGTAATTGCCGACCAGCAGCGAGCCGATCAAAAGCAGCCCGATGATCATGCCCTGCGCGTCGCCGCCGATCTGGTTGAGCGCCAGAACGTTGCGGATCACGGCAATCAGAACCAGGGCCAGCATCACGCCGGTCAGGCGACCCTTGCCGCCAAAGACGCTGACACCGCCGAGCAACACGATGGTGATGACGTCAAGTTCCATGCCAAGTGCGTTGTTGGCGCGGGCGTTGGAAAGGCGCGCGGTATAGACGACACCGGCGACGGCCGCGACGATACCGGAGACGACGAACAGGTTCAACACCATGCGGCGCGTATCGATGCCGGAATAGCGCGCTACTTCTGGACTGCCGCCGAGCGCGTAGATGCGCTTGCCGGTCGGCGTCTTCTGCAGGATGACGGCAAACACCGGCGCCAGCACCAGGAATGGCACGATAGTCCACGGTATCTGCGTGCCCGGCAGGTTGTTGATGCCGAAATCGACGACCGCAGGCGGCAGGATGTTGACCGAACCGGTGCCGAGCAGGATGTAGCCAATACCGCGATAGAGCGCCATGGTGCCGAGCGTCACCACCAGCGACTGCAGTCCCAAGCCCGAGACCAGATAACCGTTGAAGGCGCCGAGCAGCCCGCCGGCGACGAGCGTTAGCGGGATTGCTGCCAGCGTCGGCACGCCGGCTTGAACGAGCAGGCCAAAGACCACGGATGCCAGCGCCAACACCGAGGCGATCGACAGGTCGATCTCGCGGGTGATGATGAGGAGCGTCATCGGCAGGATCAGCAACGCCTTTTCCGAGGCGCTTGCGGCCAGTTGGGAGAGATTGAAGCCAGAAACGAAATTCGGCACGAAGATCGCCGCATAGAGGAAGATGGCGAGACAGGAGACTGCCAGCAGCAGGTCCCAGAAGTCGATCGAGCGCAGGAACTTTCTCATCTCGCCCTCGCCAGTCTCGCCTGCTCGGCGCGCCGCACAATGAAGGTGTCGATGCCGATGGCTACCAGGATCACCAGGCCGTAGACACCCTGCAGCCACAGTGGATCGACGCGCACCAGTGTCAGCCCGTTCTTGATGACCAGCAAAGTGAGCGCACCGAGGATGATACCGAGCAGCGTGCCCGAACCGCCGCGGATGGCGACGCCGCCGACCACCGCCGAGGCGATCACTGTGAGTTCGAAGCCGAGCGCGACACGCGCATCGATGGTGGCGTAGCGCGATGCCCACAGAGCGCCGCACAGGCCGCCGAGCAGGCCGGCCATGCCGAAGGCCAGAAGGATGCGGCGGTCGACGGGGATGCCGATGAGACGCGCGCCGTCCGGGTTGGAACCGGTGGCGAACAGTTCGCGCCCAATGGCCGTGCGGTAGAGCAGCACGTAGCCGGCGCACAGGATGACAATGGCGATAACGACGATCAGCGGCACGCCGGCGATCTTCAGGCCCGTCATGTCGAGCCAGGCCTGCGTGACCTCGTCGGCGCTGATCTGGTCGCCCGCCGCCCAGATCGAGTTGAAGCCGCGAAAGATCGACATCGAGGCCAACGTAACGACGATGGCCGGTATCCTTCCCCTGGTAACGACAAGGCCGTTGGCCAGACCGGCGATACAGCCGACCGCGCATGCAGTCGCCAGGCCGATGCCGATGTCGAGTCCCGGATAGGCCTGAACCATGCTGGCCGCCATGTAGGCTGAAAGACCGATCACCGCGGCGATCGAAAGATCGATATTGCGGGTGATCAGCACCAGCATCTGTGCGAGTGCTGCAACAACCAGCAAGGCAGCATCCATCGACACGGCAGTCAGGTTTGCCGCGCTCACCATGCGCGGGTTGATGATGGTGACCGGAATGGCGACCGCCAGCATCGCGGCCAGCAAACCGAACTCACGCCGCTTTAGGAAATCGAACGGTCCCTTTTTCTTTTCGTTGAAGGCGGCACGCTCCGCCTGCGCCGCCGGATCGATGGGCTCATCGGTTTTCGTCGCCGCTTCCAGCA
Source organism: Mesorhizobium sp. Root695 (assembly GCF_001428185.1). Lineage (NCBI taxonomy): Bacteria > Pseudomonadati > Pseudomonadota > Alphaproteobacteria > Hyphomicrobiales > Phyllobacteriaceae > Mesorhizobium > Mesorhizobium sp. Root695. The sequence continues at coordinate 208,202 of NZ_LMHO01000046.1, forward strand.
CCTTTTCCTGGGTGGCTTCGCCCCTGGCGAATTCGGCCATCCGATGACCTTCGCGCAGAACGACTATGCGATCGCACATGCCGATGAGTTCGGGCATCTCGGAAGAGATCAGGATGATCGCCATGCCCTGGGCTGCAAGGTTGGCGATCATCGCGTGCACTTCCGCCTTGGTGCCGACATCGATGCCTTGCGTCGGCTCATCGAGGATGAGGACGCGCGGTTCGGTACGCAGCCATTTGGCCAGCACCACCTTCTGCTGATTGCCGCCGGAAAGTTCCTTGACCGGCTGACCGTAGCCGGAGAAGCGCAGCTTCATGCGCTTCAGCCAGTCCGCAACCAGGTCGATGGCGCGGTCCGTGCTGTAGAGGCCGGAGGGCGCCGCCTTGTCGAGAACCGGCAGCACGGCATTGTCGAGGATGGAGAAATCCATCACCAGGCTCTGGCCCATTCGGTCTTCCGAAACATAGGCGATGCGAGCATCCATAGCGTCACGTGCGGATGCGAAGCGCACGGCTTCTCCATCGATCAGCATTTCGCCGCCATCGGGCTGGTCGATACCGAACAGCACGCGCGCGATCTCTGTCCGCCCGCTGCCAACCAAGCCGCCCAGCCCGAGCACCTCCCCGGCATGCAGCTTAAAGTCGACGTCGGAGAAGCCGCCGGCGCGCGAAAGCCCCCTCGCCTCCAGCACCAGCGCGCCGGTGGCGTGGTCACGTTCCGGATAGAGGTCGGTCACCTCGCGGCCGACCATCATGCTGATTGCGGCCGCGCGGCCGAGCTCGGCCTTCGGCTTGACGCCGATGAGACGGCCGTCGCGCAGCACCGCAATGCGGTCGGCGATACGGAAGATCTCGTCCATGCGGTGACCGACGAACATCATCGCCACGCCGTGCAGCCTGAGATCGGCGACGACGGTGAACAGCCGTTCGACCTCGCGCTGCGACAGCGCCGCCGTGGGCTCGTCCATGATCAGCACACGCGCGTCGAGCGACAGGGCGCGGGCGATTTCCACCAATTGCTGCTCAGAGGTCCGCAGCGCGCCTAACCGCGTTGCCGACCGCACGTTGAGGCCGACCGTTGCCAACACCTTGCGGGCGCCGGCAAGCATTGCGGCATTGTCGATGCCGCCGAAGCGGTCACGCGGCATGTGCCCGAGATAGATGTTTTCCGCGACCGAAAGATCCGGAAACAGGCCGGGATGCTGGTGCATGACCGCGATGCCGGCGGTCTGGGCGTCGTGCGGCGAATGGAACGTCACAGGCTTGCCGTCGACTTCGACATGGCCACCGGTGGGAGAATGAACGCCGGCCAGCAGCTTCACACAGGTGCTCTTGCCGGCGCCGTTTTCGCCAAGCAGAGCCAGCACCTCGCCTGGGCGCAATTCGAAAGTCGCGTCTCTGAGCGCAATCGTGCCGCCAAAGGCCTTCGTTGCCTGAACCAGGGCAACCGGAACGGCCACTCCCCGGCCCGCCGTGGCGTCGGCGTCGCTATATGCGCCTAACTGCAACACCTTCCTCCCGGCATTGTTATTTTTTCAATTTGCTATATTAAATGGCTTGAAGCCGCAATAGGAAAATTGACTTAGACGGCTCCGACGCGCACTGTTGCATCTCCCACAGGCGTCGTCCATCGTGACTCGACCGGAGTGGTTTCAGGGCCGCGCGTGCTGGGCTGAGCGGTAACAAACAAATCTGGAGGCTCCGCTTTGTCGGGAAAAGGCAGCAATTCCGTCAAGGTTCGGCACTATAATGAGCGTTTTGTGCTCGATGCCATCCGCCGCCTGAAGGAGGCATCCAAGTCTGACTTGGCACGCGCCGCAAACCTGACGCCGGCTGCAGTTGCCACCATAGTTGATGGACTGGAGGCATCCGGATTTGTAAAGCAAGTGGGAAAAAGATTTGGACAACGCGGATCGCCGTCCACACTTTACAGGTTGACGGCAGAACGAATTTACAGCGTCGGCATCAAGATCGGTCGGCGCGCGCTGGAAGCCGTGCTCGTTGACTTCGCAGGCGAGGTCCGCGCCCGCGACTCACACGAATACCGCTTTCCGGATCCGGATCTGGTGCTCAAAGCCGGGAACATGTCACTGGCCAATTTCGAAAAACTGGTTGCCGGACTTGGCGACGCCAGCATCGTCGGGGTCGGTATCGCTTCGCCTTATTTCCTCGGTGGCTGGAGCGAGGAACTCGGCTTTCCTGGTGACCTTGGCAACCGCTGGGACGCGATCGATCTGACGAAATTCTTCGCCACGAGGCCGAAGACTCCAGTTTTCGTGGAGAACGACGCGTCTTCAGCGGCGCTTGCCGAACTTATCCAGGGCGCTGGTTCCCGATTCCGCGACTTCATGCACATCTCGATCGACACTTTCGTCGGCGGTGGGCTGGTGCAGGGCGGCAAGGTTCATACCGGGCCACACGGCAACAGCGCCGCGCTCGGCCCTTTGCCGGTTTCGCCATCAAGCCTCGATTCGGTGGCGGCCAATCCTGCGCGTTATCAAAGCCTGCTGCATCGTGCTTCCATTTATGTGCTGGTCAATCACCTCAAGTCGCGCGGCATCGTCATCAATCGCGTGCGGGAACTGGACCCATTGCCGGCGGGTGCCCGCGAACCGCTGTTCGAATGGATCGACGATTGCGCCAACGCGCTGGTCGAGGCGATCATCGCCATCACCTCCGTCATCGACATCGAGGCGATCGTTCTCGACAGTATTCTGCCGCGACCGATTCATGTCGAACTCCTGGCAAGGGTGCAGACCCAGTTCTACAGGATCAGCGCTATTGGCATCGTGGCGCCGGAAATCGTGTCGGGACAATTCGGCCCCGAGGCTTCGCCGATCGGCGCTGCCATGTTGCCATTCTCGGCGCTTCTCGCCCCCGACAGCGGCGTGCTGATGATCGGCAAGGACAGAACAATGTTGCTGGGCAGTCTTTCGATGCTTGCCAGCCAAAGCCAACCACCAACAAGCACAGCGACTTCAAAGAGATCGACTGGTGCTGCGAGAGAGGATTGAACTCTCGACCTCTCCCTTACCAAGGGAGTGCTCTACCACTGAGCTACCGCAGCCGCTGATGGCGGGGCTTCTGCCATATCGAACCGGCAAGCGCAAGGCCAAGCGCAACGCTTCTGTGAAAGCCTTTGCCGGATAGCTTTTAATGACATGGCGGCGCCACAATGTTGGCTATGCCTCATTGGGAGGTTGGCAGGGTCACCGGCCGGGACGGGACGATGGACGACAAGACAATTCCAGTGAAAAAGGGCGGTACTAACCGCAAGGATCGGCTCGCCGAGCAATTGCGCGCCAATCTGCAGAAGCGCAAGGCGCAGTCGCGCTCGCGGCGCAGTGGTGACGCCGACAAGCGGCGCGCCGGGGAGGCCGACCAGCGGCCGGACGGGCTCGCTGCATCGAAGGAAATACAAAAAGATTAACTCAAATCGGCCACTCTTGGCCCGGGGTGGGCGAAATCCTATTTCTTGAACCAAGCCGGCCAATGGTCTAGACGGGCCGCTACTCAAACGATTGAACCGGCCCTTTTTGGCCGAGAGGGACGTTCTTCCATGGATCGCATCAGAATTGTCGGGGGCAACAAGCTCTCCGGAAGCATTCCGATCTCGGGCGCGAAAAACGCGGCCCTGCCCCTGATGATCGCCTCGCTGCTCACCGACGACACGCTGACGCTGGAAAACGTGCCGCATCTGGCCGATGTCGAGCAGCTGATCCGCATTCTGGGCAATCACGGCGTCGATTATTCGGTCAATGGTCGCCGCGAGAAGCAGAACGAGGGCTATTCGCGCACCATCAACTTCTCCGCCCGCAACATCGTCGACACGACGGCGCCTTACGAGCTGGTGTCGAAGATGCGCGCGTCGTTCTGGGTGATCGGCCCGCTGCTGGCCCGCATGGGCGAAGCCAAGGTGTCGCTGCCCGGTGGTTGCGCCATCGGCACGCGCCCTGTCGATTTGTTCCTCGAAGGCCTGCAGGCGCTGGGTGCCGATATCGACGTCGACACCGGCTATGTCATCGCCAAGACCCGGAATGGCCGCCTTGTCGGCAACCGCTATGTGTTCCCGAAGGTCTCGGTCGGCGCCACCCATGTGCTGATGATGGCGGCAGCACTGGCCAAGGGCGAGACGGTGCTGGAAAATGCCGCCTGCGAGCCCGAGATCGTCAACCTCGCCGAGTGCCTCAACGCCATGGGCGCGAAGATTTATGGCGCCGGCACGCCGACCATCACCATCGACGGCGTCGAATCGCTCTCCGGCGCCCGCGTCCGAGTCATTCCCGACCGCATCGAGACCGGTACCTATGCCATGGCCGTCGCCATGACCGGCGGCGACGTCGTTCTCGAAGGCGCGCGTCCGGAACTGCTGCAGACCGCGCTCGACGTGATCGCCCAGACGGGTGCCGAAATCACGCCGACCAATTCCGGCATCCGTGTGAAGCGCAACGGCGCCGGCATTTCGCCGGTCGATGTGACGACAGCGCCGTTCCCGGCCTTCCCGACCGATCTGCAGGCGCAGTTCATGGGCCTGATGACGATGGCCAAGGGCAAGTCGCGCATCACCGAGACGATTTTCGAAAACCGCTTCATGCATGTGCAGGAGCTGGCGCGGCTCGGCGCCCACATCACGCTTTCGGGCCAGACGGCGATCGTCGACGGCGTGCCGAAGCTGAAGGGCGCGCCGGTCATGGCGACCGATCTTCGCGCCTCTGTGTCGCTGGTCATTGCCGGCCTGGCTGCGGAAGGCGAGACCACGGTCAACCGGGTCTACCATCTCGACCGCGGCTTCGAACGGCTGGAAGAAAAGCTGTCCAACTGCGGCGCGGTGATCGAGCGGATTTCGGCGTAGACGCATCGGCGGGATTCCAGGCGTCAGACAATTTTCGATCTCGGCGCCGCCCCTCATCTGCCTGCCGGCATCTCTCCCCATATCAGCGACGGGAGAAGGGGCTGCCCGCAACGTCGGTTCCCTTCCGCAACGCTGGATAGTGGCGAAATCCTCATTGAAGGCGTCCTTCTCCCCCGTCCCTACACGGGGAGAAGTGACCGGCAGGGCGATGAGGGCAGCGCAAACCGAAGCTGTTGGCGCGGTTGCACGGATCGCCAAGACCGCCTAACAGAAGGCTGAACAATCAACCTTCAGGTGCGAAAACCGCATGACCGCCCTTAAGCTTATCGCGCTCGACGATCAGGATCTGAGTATTGTTTCGGCCCATGTCCAGGACGCCGTGATGAAGATCAGTGATCTCGAATACCTGCCTGCGGCCAAGCGTTTCGTGCTGACCATGAACCGTTTCGTGTGGGAGGCCAAATCCGGCCTGTTTCGCCAGCACAACGAGCGGCGCCAGGCAGTGCTGCATTTCGACCGAGTGCTTGGCGCCAAGACCAACGGCCTCGCCCGCGACAAGCCGAATGAGGTCCTGTCCCTGCTGGCGATCAGCTTCATCGAGATCAGCAAGCCGGCCGGCATCGTCGAGCTGATCTTTGCGGGCGGCGGCACGATCATGCTCGATGTCGAATGCATCGAGGCGCGCCTCGCCGATATCGGCGGAGCGTGGGAAGCCACCTCGCGCCCCATCCACAAGGCTTGAGCGTCCGATGGCCATCACGCTTCGTCAGTCCGACGCCGATTTCGAGCAGCGTTTTGCCGCTCTCCTGCTGACTAAGCGGGAAGTGTCCGCCGATGTCGATGCCGCGGTGCGCGACATCATCGCGCGCGTGCGCGCCGAGGGCGACGCGGCCTTGATCGACTACACAAGGAAATTCGACCATGCCGACCTCGGCAGTCTCGGCATTGCCGTCTCGAAAGACGACATCGCCCAGGCTTACAAGGCCGCCGACCCAAAGACGATCGAGGCGCTGGAATTCGCGCGCGACCGCATCAGCTCTCATCATGAACGGCAGCGACCGAAGGACGATCGCTATACGGATGCCGCCGGCGTCGAGCTCGGCTGGCGCTGGACGGCGGTCGAGGCGGTCGGGCTCTATGTGCCGGGCGGCACGGCAAGCTACCCAAGCTCGGTGCTGATGAACGCCATTCCGGCGAGGGTGGCCGGCGTCGAGCGCATCGTCATGGTGGTGCCGGCGCCCGGCGGCAGCATCAATCCGCTGGTGCTGGTGGCGGCCGATATATCAGGCGTGTCGGAAATCTACCGCGTCGGCGGTGCCCAGGCGATCGCAGCACTTGCCTATGGCACAGAAACGATCAGGCCGGTCGCCAAGATCGTTGGCCCCGGCAATGCCTATGTCGCGGCGGCCAAGCGGCAGGTGTTCGGTACCGTCGGCATCGACATGATCGCCGGGCCATCGGAAGTGCTCGTCGTGGCCGACGGCAGCAACGATCCGGACTGGATCGCCGCCGATCTGCTGGCCCAGGCCGAGCACGACACATCGGCACAGTCGATCCTGGTCACCGACGATCCGGCCTTCGGCATTGCTGTCGAACAGGCGGTCGAGCGTCAGTTGCAGAGCCTGCCGCGCGCCGAGACGGCAGCGGCAAGCTGGCGCGATTTTGGCGCCGTGATCCTGGTTCCAACCATTGAATCCTCGCTGCCACTGGTCGACCGCATCGCCGCCGAACATGTCGAACTCGCCATCGACGACGCCGAGGGCTTCCTGGCGCGTATGCGCAATGCCGGTGCCGTCTTTCTCGGCCGCCATACGCCGGAAGCCATCGGCGACTATGTCGGCGGCTCCAACCATGTGCTGCCGACGGCACGCTCGGCACGTTTCTCGTCCGGCCTGTCCGTGCTCGATTTCGTCAAGCGCACGTCGATTCTCAAGCTTGGACCGGAGCAGTTGCGCCTCTTGGCGCCGGCGGCGATTGCGCTGGCCAGGGCGGAAGGCCTTGATGCGCACGGACGCTCCGTCGCGTTACGGTTGAACATGTAGGCCGCTATGTCGGACTCCGATCAAACCCGCGCCAGGCTGATCGATGTCGAACTCGATGAATCGATCGGCCGTTCGACACCCGATGTCGAGCATGAACGCGCGGTGGCGATCTTCGACCTGATCGAGGAAAACAGTTTTCAACCCGTCAATGACAGCGGTGCCGGCCCTTATCGGCTGAAGCTGTCGCTGGCCGAGCAGCGCCTGGTGTTTGCCGTGGCGCGCGAGGATGGTGCCGCCGTCGTCACCCATATCCTGTCGCTGACGCCGCTCAGGCGCATCGTCAAGGACTACTACATGATCTGTGAAAGCTATTACGACGCCATCCGCTCCTCGACGCCGAGCCACATCGAGGCGATCGACATGGGCCGCCGCGGCTTGCACAATGAGGGTTCGCAAACGCTGATGGACCGGCTCTCCGGCAAGATCGACATCGATTTCGATACGGCGCGCCGGCTGTTCACGCTGGTCTGCGTGCTGCACTGGCGGGGCTAGTCCTGGCACCCGGCGCCCTGCCCCGTTCGATCCTGTTCCTGTGCGGCATGAATGCCGTGCGCTCGCCAATGGCAGAGCAACTGGCGCGGCGGATACTGCCCGCCACCATCTTTGTCGCTTCGGCCGGCGTCCGCGCCGGCGAGCGCGATCCGTTCGTCGATGTGGTTCTGGCCGAGGAAGGACTGTCGCTGGGCGAGCGCCACCCAAGGACACTGGACGATCTCGAGGACGATTACTTCGACCTCATCGTCACGCTGGCGCCGGAAGCGCACCACGCCGCACTTGAGCTCACCCGCTCGCTCGCCGTCGAGGTCGAATACTGGCCGACGCCGGACCCGACCGATGCCGGCGGCACGCGCGAACAGATCATGGCGGCCTACCGGGACGTGCGCGAGCGGCTGAAAGCGCGGATCGGGCGTCGATTCGCGCCTCCGGAGGCCGCCGATTAAGCGTGTTCACAAGCGGACGATTATCATATAGGTTCCGCCGAAATTCCGGCTAGAGTCGGATGATTTCAGGTCTGTTCGACCTGAAATCTGAATCCGCCTCTAAACCAAGAAGTAGAGCATGATGTCGTCCGAAAACCGCTTTACACTTTTCGGCATCATGCTCTAAGCGCCGGAACTGCCATCCAAGCAAAGGTATCGAATGCCGAAGGAAGAAGTCCTCGAGTTTCCGGGTGTCGTGACGGAATTGTTGCCCAACGCGATGTTCCGGGTAAAGCTCGAAAACGAACACGAGATCATCGCCCATACGGCCGGCCGCATGCGCAAGAACCGCATCCGCGTGCTGACCGGCGACAAGGTTCTGGTCGAGATGACGCCATACGACCTGACCAAGGGCCGCATCACCTATCGTTTCAAGTAAGCAAAGCCCGACTGGTCCGCGATGAGCATTTTGCAGAAGCTGGTGCTTGCCTCGGGTTCGCCGCGCCGGATCGAGCTCTTGCAGCAGGCGGGCATCGAACCGGACCGCGTGCTGCCGGCCGATGTCGACGAAACGCCGCTGCGTGCCGAGCATCCGCGTTCGCTGGCCAAGCGGCTGTCGAAGGAAAAGGCCGAGAAGGCGTTCGCGTCACTGAAGACCGAAGCCGACTATGCGCCGGGCTTCGTGCTGGCCGCCGACACGGTGGTCGCCGTCGGGCGGCGCATCCTGCCCAAGGCAGAGACCCTCGACGACGCCGCCAACTGCCTTGGGCTGTTGTCGGGCCGTTCGCACCGGGTCTATTCCGGCATCTGCCTGATCACCCCAGGTGGCAAGCTGCGCCAGCGGCTGGTCGAGACGCGGGTGCGCTTCAAGCGGCTGCCGCGCGAAGAGATCGACGCCTATGTCGCCTCGGGTGAATGGCGCGGCAAGGCCGGCGGCTACGCGGTCCAGGGTCTTGCCGGCGCTTTCGTCGTCAAGCTGGTCGGCTCCTACACCAACATCGTCGGGCTGCCTCTGTATGAGACCGTCGCGCTGTTGAGCGGGGAAGGCTTCAAGGTGCATGGCGGCTGGCTGGCGGGAACCCGGCTATGAATTCGGATTCCAAAGTCACGCCCTTGCGCCCAAAGCGCCCCTGCCCCGAATGCGGCAAGCCATCGGCGCGCGACGCCTTTCCGTTCTGCTCGACGCGCTGCAAGGACATCGACCTCAACCGCTGGCTGAAGGGCGCCTATGTCATCTCCGCCCGCGACGACGAGGAAGAGGCGGACCCGGTCGCTCCGAAATAAAGCGAGCCTTGTTTTTATGCATGTCTTTGTCCCAAAACCGACCCTTTTGGGCGACATGCATTGGTCAGGCGGCCTCGGTCTTGCGCCTCACGCGCGCCCAGGCCGGCAGCCAGTCGCCATGAGCTGCGAGAAGATCATCGACCAGTGACCAGATCTGGTCGAGATCGAGCTCGGCGGCGGTGTGCGGATCCATCATCGCCGCATGGTAGATGTGCTCGCGGTTCTCCGTCATCAGAGCCCGCACCGTCAGTTCCTGCACGTTGATGTTGGTGCGGATCAGCGCAGTCAATTGCGGCGGCAGCTCGCCGATATAGGTCGGCTGGATGCCGGAGGCATCGACCAGGCACGGCACCTCGGCGGCACAATCCCGGGGCAGCGAGGTGATGCAGCCATTGTTGCGGACATTGCCGTAGATCACCGATGGTTCGCCGGTCCAGACCGAATTCATGATCGAGGAGGCATATTCCCGGGACTGCTCGACCTCGATGCGATCGGCCGAGCGATAGGCCTCAGCCTGCCCCTTCCAGCGCTCGATCTGCTCGATGCAGCGCTTGGGATACTCATCCAGCGGGATGCCGTACTTCTCGATCAGGTCCGGGCGGCCGTCCTTTATGAAATAGGGCGTGTATTCGGCGAAATGCTCCGAGCTTTCGGTAACGAAATAGCCGAGCCTGGTCAGCATCTCGTCGTAGCGGACGGTTGGTGCTAAGGATTTGGCGAGCGCGACGGTCATCTCTGCCACCTCAATAGGGTCTACGGCGCCGCGCAGGCCGTCGCCCAGCGCGTTGAAGGCAAAAACGGTGACGAGCACGAAACCGACCGGCGACAGGATCCAGGGATAGGTGCCGATGACGGAATAGGTCGCGGCGTCCTGCAGCATCAGGCCCCACGAGATCAGCGGCGGATGGATGATCTGTCCGACGACGCCATCTATGCTGGCGCGCATCTGCCGCTGGTGCATTTCTTCCGCTTGCATTTGCCGACGGATGTCCGCCATCGGCTGATGACAGGCGCCACCGACCCGGCGGACCACCACAATTTCGAGCGCTGGAACCGCTACTTCCGCTCGAAAGATCCGGCGATGACCGCGCATGCCGCCAACGAATTGCTGCCCAGGCTGGAGCGGGTGCGGTTCGAACCTTACTGGCTGGTGCCCGAAACCGCGCCCGGGCAGGAAACGGGCAGCCCTTTCGACCAGCAATCGTCGCGCAATGTCGGGCGCATGTGCGATTTCATCGCCGAGAACTTCCTCTTCGACATCGATTGCGTGAACATCGCGGCGGCCGCCGACATCCACCCCAAATACGCCATGAGCCTGTTCAAGAAATCGACGGGCATGACGCTCAACGAATATGTCAACCTTTTGCGGCTGAGCTACGCGCAGGCGCTTTTGATGCATCAGGATGCCAATGTGCTGGGCGTTGCCATGGACTCCGGCTTCGGCACGCTCAGCGCCTTCAACAAGTCGTTCCGCAAGCTGGCCGGCATGTCGCCCTCCGATTTTCGCCGAGGCGTGACCGGCGCCAGATAGGCGGCAACGGCCAGCGGCGCACCTGGTGCCGCGAAAGCATTGGTGCGCCTCGATCGCCGGCTAAAAGACGTGTCACGGCATTTCAGCCCGCAATCGCGACGCGGACAACGGTGACGATGGCCGGATCGTGCCATGCTATGCGCCATTCCGGCCATGCAAGCAGCATGGAAACCGGGGCACTGCACGGCATCGCTTTTCCTGTCTGAAATCGCCACCTAGGCGCTGGACAGGCCGAATTCCCGTGCTATAACCCACGCGCTTTCAAGGGGTGCCCACGGCGCCTTGATGAAATCCGGTCAACGAGATTTCGTTCGCCGGAACAGGCCCAGATAGCTCAGTTGGTAGAGCAGCGGACTGAAAATCCGCGTGTCGGTGGTTCGAATCCGCCTCTGGGCACCACTACCCTTGAAGAGCATTGAATTTTCGCGACTTTTTGCCCCGTTTTGTCCAACCGACTTACACCATCCCGTTTTTCTGGACACTTTTGTTCCTCCGCATCTTCCCTCGGCAAGGCGGCGGCCAGAACCTTCAATAATCCACATGCCGCACTGCCGTTCCTGATGCTCGGGTTCGTGTCCCTCGCAATCAAAGTGGAAGAAAGCCGGCGGAACCCACCATCTGGCCTGCAAAGCTAAACGTAACGCGAAGATAGGAGCCAACCGGCCCTTTCGCGGTCCATTGATAGGTCTTCATCGGGCTCGCGATTACCAATACTCCTTCGCAGCCGATTGTCGCAACCACTTCGGCGTATGTCATGTCGGGTTTGAGCATTGCCTTGGTTGATCTGGTTGCTTCGCAAGTCGTCTTAACCGGTGCTGCAATCGCAGAATTCGCACAGAGTAGCCCTGCTGACAGCGCAAGAGTAAGTGCTGGTCTCATCGCTTCCCCCACCGATGTTCGTCGGCGCGATTGCCGGCAGGGTACTATTGCGCCGCCCTTAGTAGCGGCACAACCAAGCCAAATGTGTAACATTAGCTACCCATAATTTTGGCACGTTTTTTGCTGTCGCGAACTTGGGGGGATAGCGAGGCCGAAGCGATGCATCGAAATGATGAAGAACTGTGCAATTGGGCGAGCACACGGGGCATCATGATTTACCGACGCTCAAAGACGGTGTGGATCGCGGCAGGTGGATACCGTGGCCGCGATTTTGAGGTTAAGGGACGTTCCCCATCGATTGCGGTCGCATTGTGGCTGGAGGCTGCCCAGTACAAAGGTTCAAGGTGTTATAGCACTCCATGATCCTGCCAGCTGCCGAAAGGTGGCGGGCTTTTGCGTTTCAGACCGGCCACTTTCGCAGCGGCGTCGTGCTCGACCCTCTGTCCATCAAATTCTAACGGCGGGACAGCGCAGCCGTAAAGCACTGGCGGTAACAGTTGATTCAACCATAGCTGGTATCTTAGGAGTGTAGCGGCTCCGACAGTGCCGGGGGGCGCTGATTGCCGGAGCCGCCTGCGCAGCCCGGTTGGGGGTTTGACCGCGCCGTCCTATTCTGGGACAGCGCGGTCTACGATTCGTTAAAATTTTCCGGATTAATTAAGTGCATTCTAGTCGAATGGCGCTGTTTATGCCGGCCGGCTTTGGCTCACCGCCGAGCTGGACGGGGCGGAGGCCGAGTCGCTTGAACAGGCGATGGTCCAAGACGGAGTAAAGGCGCAGATCGAAGAGATCACGCCGGAGGCGAAGCGGCGCTAGTTGCACGCTCCATGAACCTTTAAATTAGCCCCGACAGGTGGAGTAGCTTGGCAACTCGCGCACCAAAGCCAATGACGAATCGGCCATCGTTAGTGGCAAAGTCCCAACAGCAGAATGCGGCCCAGCCGAAGAGCAGAAGGGAGAAGCGCATATGTCAAATGCTAAATTAGATGCATTGAATAAACGTTAAGGCATGGGACACGGCCGGCGTCCGTTGGGTGGGCGCGTTGGGACAACAGGCGCCGGCCAGGCGGAAACAAGTCCGCCGCAAAGGAGAAGCTAATATGCGGAATGTCCCTGCGCCTATGGCGTGATAGCGGAAGCCACAACGTTTGTTGGTTGGACAGTTTTCCGAAAAGCCTAACGATTAGGTGGGAGACCGGACTGAAATCACGCAAGCTAATGATTGCGCTAGGTTTCTGTATCCCGCCTGTGGGCACCATCATTTTTCAAAGCAAAAAACAAAAGCTTAGGCGCCCATCCGAAGCAGCATTTCTGCGTCTAAGCTTCGAACTGCCGCCGCTTATCAGTTCGGCAGCGTTTGCAGACGGATTATCCTGGCACAGAAAAAACCCGGGCGCCACAGGCGCCCAGGCCGTCCATCAATAGTCGTACGGGCTCAGTTCTTGCCGACGTCGGCGGCCGCCTGTTCGATGAGCTCGGCGACTCATGGCGCCCGTTCTGCTGGGGGCAGCCCGGCTTGATGCGCTCGATGTCGATGCCCAGGCGCAGCCACCAGACCGACAGCTTGCTGAGGTTGAACAGCGCATTGGGGCTGGCAAAGGGAACGCCATTGTCGGTCCTGATCGCGTTGGGCAGGCCGAACTCCTTGAATACGCTCTCGAACACGGTGAAGGCATAGGCCTCCTTCGTGGTCGAGAGCGCTTCGCAGGCGATGAGATAACGGCTGGCGAAGTCGGTGATGGTCAGCGGATAGCAATAGCGCCGATCGGCGAGCATGAACTCGCCCTTGTAGTCGGCGCACCACAGTTCATTGGGTCGACAGGAGTGGGAAAGCGCTGTCCCCGTTGCCTTGTTGCGTCGCCGCTTGCGGCGCTCGACCAGGCCGTGGCGGTCCAGAACCGCATGCACCGTCGAGATCGCTGGCCTGTGCACATCCGGGTACAGCCGGGCCAGCCGCTCGCGTATCTTCGGCGCTCCCCAGTTCGGCTTGTCCTGCTTCAGGCGCACAATCAGCTTCTCGATTTGAAACGGAAGCTGATTGGCGTGGCGGTAGGGCCGGCGAGACCGGTCCGTCAGTCCTTCCAAGCCGCTGTCGTTGTAGCGCGTGAGGATCTTGTAGCCGGTCTTGCGCGAGATATCGAACTCCCGGCAAAGCACCGCCATCTTCTCGCCGTCCAGCAGCCGGGCAACGAACTTCAGCCGCTCTTCCATGACGTTACACTCCTTCCAAGGCACCTTGCTCTCCTTGCAAAGGGCCGAAAGTGTAACCCATCTATCCGGAATGAACTGTCACCCATCTCTCGGGAAGGGCACTATAANACTCCTTCCAAGGCACCTTGCTCTCCTTGCAAAGGGCCGAAAGTGTAACCCATCTATCCGGAATGAACTGTCACCCATCTCTCGGGAAGGGCACTATAAATCCACCATAGCCAGCGGGGGATTTCCCACGCGCGCAGCGGCAACACTACGGCTCCGATCGATCCGACAGTTGCCATTGATCGGGTTTGCCGATTGGCAAGAAGCCGTCAGCGCTTCCAGAAATCGCGGTGCGGTGCGAGCAGCTCGTCCGCGATTTCGGGGAAGGGGCCAAAGACCTCGATCTTTTTCTGGCCGGAGTCGAGTACGGTGCGCGAAGAGAGGCTCATCGTCGGATTCTCCGCGTGATCCCCGGTGAGCGCCAGGAGCTCGGCCTCCTCGAAGCCGTAGACCAGCCGGCCGATATTCGCCCAGTAGAGCGTTCCGGTGCACATCGCGCAGGGTTCACCGGTTGAGACCAGCGTGCAGGTCCAGAGAAACTCCGGCTCGTAGGTCGCCGCGGCGCGCCGGGCGAGCTCTGTCTCGGCATGGCGCACCGTGTCGAGATTGCCCTGCCGCATCAGCACGCGATCGTCCGGTCCGACCAGCACGCAACCGAACGGATGATGCCCATGCGCCGCCGCCTCGTGCGCCACGGCGCCGGCGGATCGGAGGTGGGCGAGCATCTGATCGCGGGTCATGGCAAGATCCTGTCACGCCGACATCCACCCGATGAGCGGCTCTTTGAGCCGAGATTGCCGCCAAGGGAAGCGAGTGGCAAGGGCCAACCGTCGCTTGAGACCTTGCGCTGGGATATCAGACCTTTGCCCTACAATCGCCGACCGGTCTTGGCGTCGAACAGATGAGCACAGGCGCGGTCGATCTCGATTCGCATCTGCGCGCCTTGCTTCAGCGCAAGCCGCTCCCGGAAAAGGCAGGAGATTTCTTCGCCGGCGCAGTCGACCTTGGCGAAGATTTCCGAACCCGTGGCTTCCAGAAGCATGATCGTGCCGGCAATACCCTGAGAAGTCGTTGCTCGGATATGTTCGGGACGAATGCCGTAGATGAGTTCGCCTGCTGGAACGCTTCCCAGATTGACGCCTTCCGGCAGCGGCAAGGTCAGCCCACCGGTGCTGCGGAACACGCCTTCCTCGACATGGCCGGCAATGAAGTTCATGGCGGGCGAGCCGATGAAGCCGGCAACGAACAGATTGGCCGGACTGTCATAAAGATCGAGCGGCGCGCCGATCTGCTCGACAAGGCCGTCATGCAGCACGACGATCTTGTCGGCCATGGTCATGGCCTCGATCTGGTCATGCGTGACATAGATGGTGGTGGTGCCCAGCCGCTGGTGCAGCGCCTTGATCTCGCCGCGCATCTGGACGCGCAATTTGGCGTCGAGATTGGACAGCGGCTCGTCGAACAGGAAAACCTGCGGGTCGCGCACGATCGCGCGGCCCATGGCGACGCGCTGGCGCTGGCCGCCGGAAAGCTGGCGCGGGTAGCGGTCAAGCAGCTTGTCGAGGCCCAAGATGCTGGCGGCCCTGCCGACGCGGCTGGCGGTGTCGGCAGGATCGGCTTTCTTGATCTTCAGGGCAAAGCCCATATTGTCGGCCACCGTCATATGCGGATAGAGCGCGTAGTTCTGGAACACCATGGCGATGTTGCGGTCCCGCGCCCGCAGATTGTTGACGATGCGATCGCCAATGGCGATCTTGCCGCCCGAGATCGTTTCAAGCCCGGCAATCATGCGCAGCAGCGTCGACTTTCCGCAGCCCGACGGGCCGACCAGGATGACGAATTCGCCATCGGCGATATCGACGCTGACATCGTGAATGATCCTGGCCGTTCCGAAGGCCTTCTGCACGTTGTTGATTGTGACCGATGCCATTGGGTTTCCCTCGAAGAAAATGTGATGTCGGACCGCGCCTCAGCCGCCCTTGACGGCGCCTGCGGTCAGTCCCGCGACGATCTGCCTTTGTGCGAACATGGTCAGGATCAGCACCGGCAGCGTCACCACCAGTGCCGCGGCGGCGAGCGGCCCCCAGCTCACCTGCTCGTAGGAAAGCATGTTGTAGACGGCGACCGGCAGCGTGCGCGTTTCGCGGCTGGCTAGCACCACGCCGAAGACGAAATTGTTCCATGAGAAGATGACGGACAGGATGAAGGCGACCACGATGCCCGGCTTGGCGATGGGCAAGGCGACCAGCCGGAACACCTGCCAGGAGCTGGCGCCGTCGATGTTGGCCGCTTCTTCCAGTTCCATCGGCGTGGTTTCGAAATAGCCGATCATCACCCAGACCACGATCGGCACTGTCACCACCAGATGGATGATGATCTGCGGCCAAAGCGTGCCGAGAATGCCGACCCACTGGAACAGCAGAAACAGCGGAATGAGATAGGAAAGCCCCGGCGTCATGCGGGCGATCATGATGACGACCGCCGATCGTTCGGCCTTGAGCCGTGCTATGCCATAGCCGGCCGGCACGCCGATCAGCAGCGCCAGCAGCGTCGCCGTGCCGGTCACCAGAACCGAATTCCAGAGATAGAGCAGGAAATTGTTCTCCTCGAACACCTTTGCATAGTTCGACCAGGCGAGATGTTCGGGGATCAGGATCGGCGGATAGGCGCCGTTGTCGATCTCGAATTTCAGCGACAGCGAGATCATCCAGAGGAAGAACAGGATCGCCGGCGAGACGAAGACCAGAGCCGCGAAGAACAGCCCGATCTGGTTGAGCAGCCGTGAACTCATCTATTTGCCCTCCACGCCGATCCACTGGGAGCGCTGGCGCAACATCAAGAGGATGAAGGACAGGGCGACGATGACGATGAAGAACACCACGGCCATGGCCGAGCCATAGCCGATGTCGTAGTAGGAGAAGGCGGTGTTGTAGAGATAGATGTTGATGGTCTCCGACGCAGTGCCCGGTCCGCCCTGGGTCATCGCGTAGATGATGTCGAAGCTCTTCAGTGCGTCGATGGTGCGGATGATCACCGCGATCATCAGGAACGGCGCGATCATCGGTAAAGTGAGATAGCGGAATTGCTGCCAGGCATTGGCGCCATCGATTTCGGCGCTCTCGAACGGCTCGCGTGGCACGGACGCCAGGCCGCCCAGCACGATCAGCATCACCAGCGGCGTCCACTGCCACGTCTCGACCGCAACCAGCGAAGGGATGACCGTGTTGGCGTTGAATATCCATTCCTGCGCCGGGATGCCGACCAGCGACAGAAGATAGTTGAGGACGCCCAGCTGGGGGTGGAACATCATTGTCCAGACCAGCGCCACGGCGACGGGCGTTGCCATCATCGGCATGACAAAGACGCCACGCAACAGGCCACGCAGCGGAAACCTGGCGTCGAAGATCAGGGCGGCGACCGTGCCGAGCAGCATCGGCGCGGCAACCGAAAGGAAGGTGTAGCTCAAAGTATGGAGAAGCGATTCCCAGAACCGCTGGTCGACCGCCAGCCGCAGGTAATTCTCCATCCCGGCAAAGCTTCGCGACTGGCCGAGCGTCCAGCGGTTGACGCTCATCCACAGCGTAAAGGCCCAGGGGAAGACGATGACGGCGCCGACGACGACGAGTGCCGGAACGACGAAAGGCCAGTAGTTGGGAGCCAGCCGGATCGTCTGGCTCCCTTCGATGGCTTGCGTCATCACCCCGGTGCGTTCTGGGGTGGTGGCGGACATCAGCCTTGCTCGCTCCTGTCGAGGACCGGCTGGAATTGTTCGGTGGCCTTCTTCAGCTCATCTGCCGGATCGGCGCCCGCGATCAAATTGGTCAGCGCCACGCCATAGATGTCGCGGAACTCGGTGACCGGGATGATGACCGGCAGCGCCAGCCGGCTGATATTGCCGGAGCCGACCACCGCATCGAGCCAGCTCGCCGGCATGGTGACGCCTGCGCGCACTTTGGGGTCTTCCAGCACCGACTTGCGGAACGGCACGCCAGCGCCTGCCTGCAGCAGGCGCGCGCCCATGGCCGGCGACACCGCCCACTGGCAGAACAGATAGGCGGCCTCCTTCTTTTCGCTCGCCGCCGTCACGCCGAGGCCGTCGCCGAAGGTGCCCGAGGCTTGCGCCTTGGGACCCTTGGGCATGACGCCGTAGCCGACCTTGCCGACCACCCGCGACTTTTCTGGATTTTCCATCGGCGGGGCAAAGCCGACGCCGTCGAACCACATGCCGATCTTGCCTTGCAGGAAGGCGGACTGCGCTTCGGCCCAGTTGAAGCCGGTGACGCCTGGAGGCGCGGATTTGGTCATCAGCCTTTGGTAGAGGCTGGCGGCCTCGATCGCCTCGGCCGACGTCGTGCGCAGCTTGCCCTTGTCGTCGAGTGGCGTCATGTCGTAGCCGAGCATGAGCGACGTCCACACCGGCGTGTTGGCGTTCTTGATGCCGCGGGCGACGAAACCATAAGTGTTGGTCGACGGATCGGTCAACGCTTCGGCGGCGGCCACCATCTGCTCGAAGGTTTCGGGATATTTGAGGCCCTTGGCCTCGAACAACTCCTTGTTCCAGTAGACGATCCAGTAGTCGACCGAGAAGGGCAGCGAGCGCAGCACGCCCTGACCGTCCTTGGCGAACAGCATGCCGGCATCGGCGAAATCGTTTTCGACCAGCCCCGGATCGGTAAGGGCTGGGTCGGCGAGATAGCCTGATATGTCGGCCAGCCAGCCAGCCTTTTCGAACTGCCGCTTCTGCACATGGTAGCTCAGATGCACGACGTCGAAGCTCGGCTTGCCGGAGCTCAATTCGATCACCGTCTTCTGGCGCTGCTGCTGTTCCGGCGTCGCCTCGGCATTGACCTTGATCCCGGTCAGTTCCTCGAACTCGGCGAGATATTTTATGAGGGTGTCGCTGCGCGGGCTTTTCACCAGGTTGACGTCGAGCGTCGTGCCGGCGAAGCGCTTCCAGTCGACGGCGGCGGCAAAGCCTGGGCGTATACCAGCAATACCGGCGGCAGCGAGTGCCGCTGTTCCTTGCAAGAGTTGCCTTCTGGTTGGGTTAGACAGATTGGACGACATTTCTTCCTCCCGGTTGCTGTCGTTGTCGGTTGCGCCGCGACCGCGGCGCGGCTCATGCTTCCTCAGATTTGCAGCGCCAGCCGGCGCGCCTTGTCGATGTGCAGGCTGATCGCCTCGACCGCCTTCTGCGGGTCGCGGCTCTCCATGGCTTCGATGACGGCAAGGTGCTCACGCATGACCGGCACGACGCGCCCGTCGATGCGGAAGCGCTCCTGATGGATCAACCGGATCTTCACCGAGTTGACCAGATAGGCCTTGGCAATGATCTCGTTGCCCAGCGCATCGATGAAGGTGTCGTGCATCGCCCAGTCGATGCTCTGGGCCTTGGCCTCCATTTCCGGGGTCGGCGCCTGCGACTGGGCCTGCGCCAGCATCTCCTCGTGTTCGCGCCGCAGACGAGCAAGCTCGTCATCGGAAGCGCTGGCGGTGAACAGCGCCACCGCCTCGCGCTCCATGAACAGGCGGAACTGAAAAGCCTCGCGGATCAGGCTGATGTCGATATGGGCGATCTGCATGCCGCGCTGCGGGATTGTCGTCAGAAGCCCTTCGGCCTCGAGACGCGGCACGATTTCGCGAATGGCGCCGAGCGGCAGGCCGGTAAAGGCAACCAGCTCGCGCTGCGACACGAACTGGCCCGGCAACAGATCGCGGGCCAGCAAATGCCGCGTGAAGCTGGCATAGGCTTTTTCCCGAAGGGTGGTCGGTTCGCTGCCGTCTTCCATTTCAGCGCGTATCCCTTTGCCGGTCAGGCTGATTCCTTGGCAAACAGCCTGTCGTAGGCGGCGGCAAGCTGTTGCTGCCCCTGCGGAGCGATCGGCTCCAGCGGTGGGCGGACCGCCAGCCAGCGGTCGTCGCCGGTCTTGCGCGCCACCATGACCTTCACCGCCGGCGTGACCGGATATTTAAGCAGTTCGAACACGAAGCTCTCGACGCGCGCATCGTCGCGCCCGTCCTCGGCCATGGCGCGGATTTCGACGGCGACGAAATTGGCCATGCCGGAGATTGCGCCCTGGGCGCCAAGTCGCACCGCTCGTGCCAGATGCCGCTCGTCGCCGATGAGGATCACCAGATCGCCATGGGCACCGAGCAGGGCCTCGCTGTAGTCCCAGTCTCCGCCGGAATCCTTGACCCCGGCAACGACATCCGAAAAAGCGGTGCGCAACCGGCCGATCAGGCCAAGCGGCAGCTGCACCATCGTGACCGACGGGATGTTGTAGAGCAGCACGTCACGGGCGAGGGGACCAAGCGCGGCAAAGACAGCGGAAAACCAGCCGAAAAGACCATCCTCGCCGACATTCTTGAAGTAGCTCGGCGGCGCAAGCAGAATGTTGCGGGCGCCGCGTTGCAAGGCATGCCGTGCCTGTTCGGCGGCATCTTCGGCTGCATCGACCAGCACGCCGGCAACAAGCTGATGCGGCAAGATGCCGGCAGCCAGCATGGCTTCAGTCACCGACCGCCGCTCCGCGGCGCCCACCGACGCACCTTCGCCGGTGGTGCCGAAAAGCGTAACGCTGCCGCACCCCTCGGCCAGGCAACGCTTGGCCTGGGCGACCATGAGGGCGATGGCGATCTGCCCGGAGGCATCAAAAGGCGTGGCGAGGGCGGCTGAAAGGCCAAAGCGTGATGTCACCGGAGTCTCCGAAAAGAAGTTCGCAGGCAGTGATACCTCACTAACATGTCAGTTGTAAATTGGGTGGTGTGGTTTTTTTCAAAGCCACCGGACGGGTGCAAATCAGATAGAAGAACTTCCGAACACCAGCGAAACATGTCCTCCGGCGTGGCGCTCGAGCCGCCCGGCGAGGTCGAGTTCCAGCAGCACCATGAAAACCTGGGCCGGATGCAGGCCGGTGTGACGTATGATCTCGTCGACCGACACTGGCGTCGGGCCGAGCGCCTCGATGACGCGGGCGCGGTCGCTTTCGCCGGGCGGTGGTGTGGCCGAGAAGTCGGGCGGCTCTTCGAACGGCGGCACATCGGGCGCTCGCATGCCGGTCAGCGGGGCGATCGCCCGCGAAATGTCCGATGCCTCGGTGACCAGGGTGGCGCCATCCTTGAGCAGGCCGTTGCAGCCTGCGGCGCGCGGATCGAGCGGTGAACCCGGTACGGCGAAGACCAGCCGCCCCATTTCGCCGGCAAGCCTGGCGCTGATCAGTGAGCCAGAGCGTTGCGCTGCCTCGACCACCACCAGCCCAAGGGCAGCACCCGCGACAAGGCGGTTGCGGCGCGGGAAATCCTGGGCGCGCGGCTGCCAGCCGAACGGCATTTCCGAGATGACGGCGCCGCGCTCGGCAATTTCCTCGCACAAGCCTTCATTTTCAGGCGGGTAGGGCAGGTCGAGGCCGCCGGCCAGCACCCCGATGGTGCCGGTCGCCAGACTGCCCTGATGCGCCGCCGTGTCGATGCCGCGCGCCAGACCGGAGACGATTGCGTAGCCGTCGCGGCCGAGATCAGCCGCCAGTATGCGCGCCATCTTGATGCCGGCCAGCGATGCGTTGCGCGCGCCAACGATGGCGACCCCCGGCAGTCGGAAGACGGCGGCATTGCCCTTGACCGCCAACAGCGGCGGCGGATGATCCATGTTGCGCAACAGCGGCGGATAGTCGGGTTCGCCGATGCCGACAAAGCGCGCGCCGGCCTTTCGGGCGGTCTCCAGTTCGGCCTCGGCTTCGGCAATCGCTGGGATGCGGGCGATGCGGTTGGCGCCGCCCGAAATCATCAGTTCCGGCAGCATTTCCAGCGCCACCTCGGCCGAACCGAAGCGATTGATCAGGTCGCGAAAGGAGGCGGGGCCGACATTCTGGGTGCGGATCAGCCGCAGCCAGCTCAGCCGCTGCCGGTCGCTGAGGCGCGGACCGGCGGCCGGCTCGCTCACCGCGGTGGCGCGATCGCTCGCCTCGGTGGCCCGCTCGCTCACCCCTTGGCTCCGATCTTGCCCTCGGTGCCGGCAAGCAGGCGGGAAATGTTTTCCCGGTGCTTGATGAAAACGATGATGCTCATCACCACGAACAGGGCGGCAATTTGTGGTGTGCTCAGGACATAGAGGGCGATCGGCACGATGACGGCCGCCGTCAGTGCCGCCAGCGAGGAGTAACGGAACAGGAATGCGATCACCAGCCAGACGACGGCGAAGATCAGCGCCACCTGCCAGGCCAGGCCGATTAGCACGCCGAGATAGGTGGCGACGCCCTTGCCGCCCTTGAACCCGAGCCAGACCGGGAAGAGATGGCCGAGAAAGGCGCCGAGACCGGCCCAGATCGCCAGGTCAGGGGCAAAATGGCCTGATATCAGCACGGCAGCCGTGCCCTTCAGCGCGTCGAGCAGCAGCGTCGCGGCGGCAAGGCCCTTGTTGCCGGTGCGCAGAACATTGGTGGCGCCGATGTTGCCGGAGCCGATCTTGCGCACATCGCCAAGGCCGGCCGCGCGCGTCAGCAGGAGCCCGAACGGAATCGAGCCAAGCAAATAGCCAAACACGAGCGCTGGGATGAGGCTGTAAGTCATTGTTTCCCCCGCATTTCCCCAGTTTGACCGGATCTGGCGCGGTGCGCGGTGGCCGGTTTAGACGGAAAACACTGTGCGGCCCGCAACCAGCGTTTGCAAGACCTTGCCCTGCAGCCGCGCGCCTTCAAAACAGGTGTTTTTCGAGCGCGAACGAATGCCGCTTTCGCTGACGATCCAGGGTTCGTCGAGATCGATAAGCGCAAGATCGGCGACAGCACCCGGCTTCAGCGTGCCGCCGGGCAGTCCGAACAGTTTTGCCGGAGCGGTGGACAAGGTCTCGATCAGCCGGAGCAACGGCACGTCGCCATTGTGGTAGAGCCGCAATGCCACACCCAGCAGGGTCTCCAACCCGATGGCGCCGGCCGCCGCATCGGCGAAGGGCAGGCGCTTGATGTCGACGTCCTGTGGGTCGTGCGAGGAGACGATGATGTCGATCGTGCCGTCCCTGACCGCCTCGATCATCGCCAGCCGATCTTCCTCAGCGCGCAAAGGCGGCGTCAGGCGAAAGAAGGTGCGGTATTCGCCGACATCGTTTTCATTCAGCGACAGATTGTGGATCGCGACGCCTGATGTGACGGCCGTGCCATCGGTTTTCGCGCGCGTCACGGCGTTTGCCGCCATCGCCGTCGAGATCTTTGCCGCATGGTAAGAACCGCGTGTCAGCCGCGCCAGCGCAAGGTCGCGCTCCAGCGGGATGGATTCGGCTTCGCGCGGAATGCCGGAAAGGCCGAGCCAGCTTGCGTAGAGGCCTTCGTTCATCACGCCGGACGAACCGAGGTCGGCATCCTGCGTTTCATGCACGATGGTGGCGCCGAAGTCGCGCGCATAGGTCAGCGCACGGCGCATCACCAGCGCGCTCGATATGGTGTGGCGGCCATCGGTGAAGGCGACGGCGCCGGCCTCGCGCAGCAGGCCGAATTCGGTCATTTCGCGCCCGTCGAGGCCCTTGGTGATTGCCGCAGCCGGAAAGACGTTGACGCTTGCCGTGTCCTTGGCGGTGCGCAGCACGAACTCGACCAACGCGACATTGTCGATCACCGGGTCGGTATCGGGCATCATGACGATCGAGGTGACGCCGCCAGCTGCCGCCGCGACACTTGCCGACGCAATGGTTTCGCGATGTTCACCGCCCGGCTCGCCGATGAAGACGCGGCCGTCGATCAGGCCGGGAATGATCGCCTTGCCGACGCAGTCGATGACGGTTGCGCCCTCAGGCGCGCCCTGGTTCAGCGCTGCCTTGCCGGCGGCAACGACCTTGCGGCCGTCGACTATGACGGCGCCGACTTCGTCGATGCCGCGCGAGGGGTCGACGATGCGGGCGCGCTCAAAGACCGTTATGCTCATGCGCCGCGGCCCTCGTGGTTGCGGCGCGGGTCGAGCAGCGCTTCCATGACGGCCATGCGCACGGCAACACCCATCTCGACCTGTTCCTGGATGACGCTTTGCGGACCATCGGCGATTTCCGAGGCGATCTCGACGCCGCGGTTCATCGGCCCGGGGTGCATCACCAGCGCGTCGTCCTTGGCCGCCTTCAGTTTCTCCGCATCGAGGCCAAAATAGCGGAAATATTCGCGCACCGACGGCACGAAGGCGCCTTCCATGCGCTCGCGCTGCAGGCGCAGCATCATCACCACGTCGGCGCCCTTGAGACCTTCGGCCATCGATCGGGTGACGATGACGCCCATCTTCTCGATGCCGGTGGGCAGCAGCGTCGACGGGGCGACGACACGCACCTGCGCGCCGAGCGCGTTGAGCAGCATGATGTTCGAGCGCGCCACGCGCGAATGCAGGATGTCGCCGCAGATCGCCACGATCAGTTTCGACAGCGGACCCTTGGCGCGGCGGATGGTCAGCGCGTCGAGCAGCGCTTGTGTCGGGTGCTCATGCGCGCCGTCGCCGGCATTGACGACGGAGCAGCCGACCTTCTGCGCCAGCAGCGCCGCCGCGCCCGCCGACTGATGGCGGATGATCAATATATCGGGACGCATCGCGTTCAGCGTCATCGCCGTATCGATCAGCGTTTCGCCCTTCTTCACCGAAGAACTCGCCACTGACATGTTCATGACATCGGCGCCAAGCCGTTTTCCGGCAAGCTCGAACGACGACTGCGTGCGCGTCGAGGCTTCATAGAAGAGGTTGATCTGGGTGCGGCCGCGTAGCGTCGAGGTCTTTTTCTCGGACTGCCGCGAGATCGCGACCGCGCGATCCGCCCGGTCGAGTAGAAGCTCGATGTCGGCGGGCGAAAGATCGCGGATGCCCAGAAGATGGCGGTGAGGGTAGAGTGGCAGGGACGAAGCGTCGGTCATCTCAAGGCGCTGCTATAGGGTGGAGATATTGCGGCTGCAAGCGCCAGCTTTGGATTGGAGCAATTCTCCCCGGTATTTTCATCGCGCGCGCTGCATGGCTTGGCTATATCTAACCGACGGCCTCGGATTCGTGGCTTCCTGACGATAGAAGGATTGGGCGTGACCGACGACGTGACCAACCAGCCGCCGCCGCTGACGGGCGGCAACGCCTGGCGGGGCGATCCGTTGCTGATCCAGCTCGCGGAGCGTTTTTCCGATCCGGTGCGCAAGGATCTGGACGGGCTCGGCCGTTTCGTGCTGACGCAGGAGGCACAGGAACTGGCGCGCCTCGCCAATGTCGAGACACCGAAGCTCAGGACGCATGATCGCCAGGGCCGGCGCATCGACGTGGTCGAGTTCCATCCCGCCTATCACGCCTTGATGCGCCGCTCGGTGGCCAACGGGCTGCATTCCTCGGTGTGGGAAAACGGCGATGCTGAGATCGGACGCCGCCATCAGGTTCGCGCTGCCCGGTTCTATCTGACGGCGGAGCTGGAGACCGGGCATCTGTGCCCCATCACCATGACCAACGCGTCGCTGGCTGCCTTGATGGCCAGCCCAAAACTGTTTCGCGAATGGGCGCCGCGTGTAACCACGCGCAAATACGACCAGAGCCAGAAGCCGCCGGTCGAGAAGATCGGGCTGACGCTCGGCATGGGCATGACCGAGAAGCAGGGCGGCACGGATGTGCGCGCCAATGTGACAAGGGCGGAACGCGCCGGCAGCGGGTTTTACCGCCTGACCGGACACAAATGGTTCATGTCGGCGCCGATGTCGGATGCGTTCCTGGTTCTGGCGCAGGCGCCGGAGGGACTGTCGTGCTTCCTGGTGCCGCGCGTGCTCGGCGACGGCTCGGGCAATGGCTTCCGCTTCCAGAGGCTGAAGGACAAGCTCGGCAACCGCTCCAACGCGTCCTCCGAAGTGGAGTTCGTCAACGCCATCGGCGAGATGGTGGGCGAGCCGGGCGCTGGCGTGAAGACGATCATGGACATGGTTACCCTGACCCGGCTCGATTGTGCCATCGCCTCGTCGGCGATCATGCGCGCGGGCCTCGCCGAGGCCGTTCATCACGCGCGCCACCGACAGGTGTTCGGCTCAACCTTGATCGAGCAACCGTTGATGCAGCGCGTGCTGGCCGATATGGCGCTCGACGTCGCCGCCGCTACCGCACTGTCGTTCCGGCTGGCGCGGTCCTTCGACGAGGCGGCCAGCGATCGCGGCGAAGCGGCGTTTGCCCGCGCCATGACGCCGGTCGTCAAATACTGGGTCTGCAAGATCGCGCCGCCGCTGCTGTATGAGGCGATGGAGTGCCTCGGCGGCAACGGCTATGTCGAGGAGGCGCCACTCGCTCGCTATTATCGAGAAGCCCCGGTCAACGCGATTTGGGAAGGCTCGGGCAATGTCATGGCGCTCGACGTGCTGCGCGTGCTTGGCCGCGCGCCCGGCCTGTTCGAGGATGTGCTGGCCGGCATCGACCGCGATCTCGGCGCCGGCGGACGCGGCACGATCGGCGTGCTGAAGGCGGCGATGCAGGTCGCTTCAACCGACGAAGGTTCGGCCCGGCTGCTGACCGAACAGCTGGCATTGTCGGCGGCGGCGGCGGAATTGCGCCGGCTGGGGGCAGGGCGGATCGCCGACGCTTTTGTCGAGACGCGCCTGGCGGGCCAATGGCGCAATACCTATGGCATGCTCGATTCGCGCCACGATGCGCGCATGATCATCGACACGCTCTATCCGCCGGTGAATTGAACCGCGAGCATCGCAAAAACCGGCGTTTTGAGACGCGGTCCGGAATCTTCATGCGCATGGCTAATCGCCGTTAACCTTAACAAATGGTTTCCGTTGCGGTCGCGAGCGGCAAAGCCCACTGTCCTGGCGAAGCAGGGAATGGTTCAAATTGACCGTCCCTTGCTTGGCGAAGCAGGAACACCGATGCGACAGCTACTGACCTCTTTTCTGGCCTTGCATTGGGCGATCGTTTTCGCCCTGCTTGCGCTCATCTGCATCGATGGAAATCGCGGCGTGGCGGCGGCGCTCGGCGTATTGGGTACCACAATCGAGGGCACCCGCTTCGTCGACCTCGACAACGTCGTTGTCGTGGCGCCGCTTGCCACCGCATTGCTCGTCGTCTCTGTGCTGTTCTTCTGGGCCTTTGTCGAAGCCCTGATCAACGACGCAGCCAGCCAGGGCGCTGACGGCGTTGCCCGCATCGCCTTCATCTCCGCGTCCGGCGTGTTGTCGCTGATCGTCATCGGTGGCGCCGCACAGGGCATCAACGGGCTGTTCATGGCTGTCGCCGTGCAGTTGGCGGCACTTCTGGCGTCCTATGTCGCCATGCTTGCCGAGCGGCGGTCCGTGGTTGCGGCAGTTGCTTCGGGCGAGGGCGAAGTCCGCGCCGTCGCGCACGGCATGGCAAAGGCCGCGGCCCACAATTCGCTGCTTTCACTCATATCGGGCCGAACGGTCTCCAAGACAGGCTCCAATCCCAGGGGAGGCCGCTGATGCGTTACATCTTCGCATTCTGGGCGGCCCCGATGGCGATTTTCTGGGGCTGGTTCTATCTGTCGGCCAATGACATCAATTTCGGCTACACGATGCTCAGCCGACAGATGCACGACTTCTTCTTCCAGTTGTATGGTCAGATGCTCGGCATCGACCCGGCGATCATCCCCGGCATGGTGGCGAAGACGTGCATCTTTGACGGGTTTCTGCTGATGGCGCTTTGGGCATTCCGCCGTCGCCGCGAAATCGCCGGCTGGGTCAAACAGCGCTGGGCGGGTCCGGTTGCGTTCGAGCGGATGCGTGGAGCGACTGAAGCCGGTCCAAAACTCCCTGCAGAATAAACGCGGCTGCCGCCGAATCGATTTTGCCGGCGCGCTTGCGGCGCGAGAAATCCATCTCGATCAGCGTCCTTTCGGCTGCGACCGTCGATAGCCTTTCATCCCAAAGCACGAAGGGCAGGTCGCTCATCTGTGCCATGTTGCGGACGAAGGCGCGCGATTTCTGCGCACGCGGCCCTTCCGAACCGTCCATATTGATCGGCAGCCCAATCACCACCGCGCCGGCATTCTCCTTCTGCAGCAAGGCGAGCAGCACCGCCGCATCGAGCGAGAATTTCCTTCGCATGATGACCGGGCGCGGATGGGCGAAGGAAAACCTCTGGTCCGAGACCGCGACGCCGATCGTCTTGTCGCCAAGGTCAAGCCCGGCCAGGGTCTTGCCGCCGGTTAGCCGCGCCGGCAATTCCTCGATCGCGATAATGCCCACCGGCCGTCCTTCGCCCTTCACCACCACGTGTTTTGTCAAACACGCAATGGACACTGTAACCCTTTGATCTCCGGGCTATCGACGTTCTATCCTTTGGCAAGACAAAAATCGAGGAATGCATTCATGAAACTGACCTGGTACGGCCACTCGGCCTTTCGGATCGAAACGGCTGATGCCAAGATACTCATCGATCCCTATCTGATCGGCAATCCGTCCTGGACGGGCGGCTGGGAGGGACCGGCTGAGGGGATCACGCATGTGCTGCTGACGCATGGCCACAGCGATCACATTAGCGGCGCCGTGGAAGTGCTCGGCAAGAGTGGCGCCCAGCTGGTCGCCAATTTCGAGATCTGCATGTATCTGATCGGCAAGGGTGTCAGCGACAAGAAGATCAATCCAGGCAACATCGGCGGCACCGTCGATTGCGGCAGCTTCACCACCACTTTCGTCCAGGCGCTGCACTCGTCCTCGTTCCCTGGCGAGGGGGGCCAGAACACCTATCTCGGCAATCCGGGCGGCCTCGTCCTGCATTTCCCGGAAGACAAAACCCTCTACCACATGGGCGACACCGACATCTTTTCCGACATGGCGCTGATCAACGAGTTGCATGAACCGAAGATCGGCATCGTACCGATCGGCGATCGCTTCACCATGGGCGGTGCGGTGGCGGCACTTGCCTGCCGCCGCTTCTTCAAGTTCGACACCGTGGTTCCCTGTCACTTCGGTACATTTCCGATGATCGATCCGACCGCCGACAAGTTCGAAGCCGGCCTGGAAGGATCCGGCGTGACGGTGGCATTGCCGAAAATCGGTGAGACGATTACAATTTAGAGGCAGCTAAAGCGGAATAAATCCATGGTGTTGGGGCGATCTCTTTGCGTGTCCATGTTTGTCGCGGTGTCACCCGCGCTCGCCGCGGATGATTTCATCGAGGGCGTCTACCTTCAGTCCGAGGAACTTTGCAAACAGGCCAAAAAGGACGCGCTGCAAACGCTGATCGATGCCGGCAACATCGTGCTTTCGGCGCACGGCCTGCAGAGCGTTGAATACAATTGCGAGTTTCTGCAGATCAGCAAGGCGACGGCTTCGCCGAGTTGGGCGGTGACGGCCATCTGCCAGGAACCGGGCTATGTCTTTCCCGATGTCCTCTCGGTGACGCAAATGAACTCGAAGCAAGTCGACCTCGTATCGGTCCGGCCGGTCGACGACGAAAGCGAAGCAAGCGGCAACAGTGGCAGCTACTATCTGTGCGAGGGCGTTGCCCTGCCATAGACACACCTTGTCCGTGGACCGATGGCCGAAGAGCCGGGCCGCCACGGCCTGGTCTCTCGCATGATGCATGTTGCGCACCGCGCGCGCCGCCGCTATAGCCCGAACTGGTTTTCCCCGAGGCAGAAATATGTCCGTAGATCTTCAAACAGTGAAGCGCGTCGCGCGTCTCGCCCGCATCGCGGTGAGCGAAGAAGATGCCGAACGCATGACCGGCGAGCTGAACGCCATTCTTGGCTTCGTCGAACAGCTGAACGAGGTCGATGTTTCCGGCGTCGAGCCGATGACGTCGGTGACGCCGATGGAGATGAAGAAGCGTAGGGATGTCGTCACCGACGGCGGCAAGGCGGCCGACATCGTCGCCAACGCACCGGCGACCGAAGAGAATTTCTTCCTCGTGCCGAAGGTCGTGGAGTAGCCGGCCGATGGCAATCGAGATCGCCATAGAAACGCCACTGCAGGACGATGTGCGCGGGCTGGTCAAGGAACTCAACGAGACCTTGCTCGAACTGACGCCGCCGGAGCATTGCTACCATTTGACGGTCGAGCAGATGGCCAGTGAGGATACGACCGTTTTCATCGCCCGCGATAATGGCCTGGCGATCGGCTGCGGCGCCCTGAAACGCCATGATGGCGCCGTCGGCGAGGTCAAGCGCATGTACACGCGGCCGTCGCATCGCGGGCAGAAGATCGGCGCGAAAA
This sequence comes from Mesorhizobium sp. Root695, assembly GCF_001428185.1. Taxonomy (NCBI): domain Bacteria; kingdom Pseudomonadati; phylum Pseudomonadota; class Alphaproteobacteria; order Hyphomicrobiales; family Phyllobacteriaceae; genus Mesorhizobium; species Mesorhizobium sp. Root695. The sequence goes on from NZ_LMHO01000046.1 coordinate 238,113, forward strand.
TCGTCGAGCGGGTCGAGGCGCTGGCGCGCAATGAGGGGCTGAAGCGCCTGGTGCTGGAGACGGGCGACCGTCATCCCGCTGCGTGGACCGTCTATCAACGCGCCGGGTTCTCGCGCTGCGGCCCGGTGCTGGATTATCCCGATTCAGAGTGGTCGGTGTTTTACGAAAAGAGCCTTTGATGAGCGATCTGACCCAGCTGACAATTTCACGGGCCCGCGCAAAGCTGCGCGGAAAGGAAATCACCGCGACCGAGATCACCGAGGCCTATCTCTTGGCCATCGATCGCGCCAATCCCGCGCTCAATGCCTATGTCGCGGTGACCGGCGACAAGGCGCGCGACATGGCCAAGGCGTCCGACGCAAGGCTGGTCAAGGGCGAGGGCGGTGCGCTGGAAGGCATCCCGCTCGGCATCAAGGACCTGTTCGGCACCGAAGGCGTCCATACCCAGGCCTGCAGCCATGTGCTCGATGGTTTCAAGCCGCGCTACGAATCGACCGTTACATCAAATCTGTGGGCCGACGGCGCCGTCATGCTCGGCAAACTCAACATGGACGAGTTCGCCATGGGCTCGTCCAACGAGACGTCCTACTATGGCCCGGTCATCAATCCGTGGCGGCGTTCGCGCCTCGACACGGTGGTGATGCCAACGACGCATCAGGGCGACGGCGGCTTCGTCTCTGCCGGCGGCACCAGGACCGAGCGCAGCCTGGACAATGCGCAGCTGGTGCCGGGCGGTTCTTCCGGCGGTTCGGCAACCGCAGTCTCGGCCTTCCTGTGTGCTGGCGCGACCGCGACGGATACTGGCGGCTCGATCCGCCAGCCGGCCGCCTTCACCGGTACGGTCGGCATCAAGCCGACCTATGGCCGCTGCTCGCGCTGGGGCATCGTCGCCTTCGCCTCGTCGCTCGACCAGGCCGGACCGATCGCGCGCGACGTGCGCGATGCCGCGATCCTGTTGAAATCGATGGCGTCCGTCGATCCCAAGGACACGACGTCGGTCGACCGGCCGGTGCCGGACTATGAGGCGGTGATCGGCAAGCCTATCAAGGGCATGAAGGTCGGCATTCCCAGGGAATACCGCGTCGACGGCATGCCCGAAGAGATCGAGGCGCTGTGGCAGAAGGGCATTGCCTGGCTGAAGGACGCCGGCGCCGAGATCGTCGACATTTCCCTGCCGCATACCAAATACGCGCTGCCCGCTTATTACATCGTGGCGCCCGCAGAGGCTTCGTCCAACCTCGCCCGCTATGATGGCGTCCGCTACGGATTGCGCGTGCCGGGCAAGGATATCGTCGACATGTATGAGAAGACCCGCGCCGCCGGTTTCGGCCGCGAGGTCAAGCGCCGCATCATGATCGGCACCTATGTGCTGTCGGCCGGCTATTATGACGCCTACTATCTGCAGGCGCAGAAAGTGCGCAATCTGATCAAGCGGGATTTCGAGACTGTCTTCGCCGCCGGCGTCGATGTCATCCTGACCCCGGCAACGCCGTCCGCCGCCTTCGGCATCGCCGACGAGGACATGGCCGCCGATCCGGTCAAGATGTACCTCAACGATATCTTCACGGTCACCGTGAACATGGCCGGCCTGCCGGGCATCGCTGTGCCCGCTGGGCTCGACTCAAAGGGCCTGCCGCTCGGGCTGCAGCTGATCGGCCGGCCGTTCGATGAGGAAACCCTGTTCCAGACCGCTGCCGTCATCGAGCAGGCCGCCGGCACATTTCAGCCGGAAAAATGGTGGTAAGGATGCCGCTCGTCCGAGGGGGGTGAGCGATGTTCTTCTATCTTTCCAAGATCTTCTGGTTCTTCATCCAGCCGCTCAACCTGGCGATCTTCCTGCTGCTGGCGGGACTGCTCTCGGCCCTGATCGGCCGCCGGCGGCTGGCGGTCACCGGCAGCGCGCTGGCATTTCTGATCCTTGCGCTGTCAGCCTGGACGTCGCTTGGCGCGACGATGCTCAATCCACTCGAAGAGCGTTTTCCCAAGCCGCCGTTGCCGCAGAAGGTCGACGGCATCGTCGTGCTCGGCGGCGGCTTCGAGGGCGCCATCAATCTGGTGCGCGGCGGCTATGAGCTGAACAGCGGCGGCGATCGGATGGTCGAGACGGCGATTCTGGCCCGGCGCTTTTCCACCGCCAAGGTCGTCGTCTCCGGCGGCACCGGCGAGTTGTTTCTCGAAGGCGAGGGTGACGCCGCCACCGCGCCTCGTCTGCTCACCGCGCTTGGCATAACGACCGATCGTCTGATCCTCGAGAACAAATCCCGCAACACCTATGAGAATGCCGTCTTCACCAAGGAACTGGTAACGCCCAAGCCCGGCGAGACCTGGCTGCTGGTGACCTCGGCCTTCCATATGCCGCGCGCCAAGGCACTGTTCGACAAGGCCGGCTTCGCGACTGTTCCCTGGCCCGTCGACTATCGCACCTCGGGACGGGAAGGCATCGGCCTGTTCCGCGACAATCCAGCCGATTCGCTGCAGGCCACCACCACGGCCATCCGCGAATGGATCGGTTTGATCGCCTACTGGCTGTCAGGGCGGATCGATCAGCCTTTTCCTGGAGGCTGACCGATCACCGCCTGTCTGGCGGCCGAGAAGAATTGGCGCCGCACCAGCACCGCCAGCAGCAACAGCGTCGACAACACGAACACCATGGGGTCGACGAACCAGCCGAGATAACCGATCGAGAAGAACACGCCGCGCAGGCCGGAGTTGAAGTGCTTTCCGGCCAGCATGTTCATCTGTGCCGCGCGCCACACCGCCGTTTCGGTGACCGGATTGCGCGACGCTTCGCCATGCGGGATCGGCACGGCGCCGATCAGGATCGTGCAATAGTTGAACAGCCGGTAAGCCCAGCCGAATTTGAAGAACGAAAACGCCAGGATCAGCACCAGCCCGAACACCTTTATCTGGAAGGCCGCGCGCGACGGCGCGCCGCCCAGGGGCAGGTCGCTCAGCACTTCAAGAACCCGGTCGGACGCGCCGAGCAGGGCAAAGCAGCCGCCGATCGCGATCAGGGAGCTGGAGGCGAAGAAGGCGGTGCCTTGCTGCAGGCCGCTCATGATGGCGGTGTCGACGATGCGGATCTCGCGCTCGGCCATGGTCCGCATCCAGGCTTGCCGCTGTGCATTCATCGCCGTCGTCAGCGACACGCGGCTGATCAGCTTGCCGTCGGAGGCGAACGTGTGCAGCAGCCACGCGACGAGGAAGAAAGCCAGCGCCGCGAGATCGGCTGTCGAAAGATCGAGGGAATCGCCCATGGCCCGAATTTATCACATTCAGCGCGATCGCTTCGATATCCGCATACAGCGGTCGGCACCAATGTCGCTGCCGGAGCAAACAAGGTCGGCGGGTGCAGCGCCGCGATTTCCAAAAGAGCGGAAACATCCTGGGAATTCCTATATGTAGTCCTCGACCTGACTCCAGGAGACAACGCCGCGTGTTCCTTTCGGTTTTCGACCTGTTCAAGATCGGCATCGGACCCTCGAGCTCTCATACGATGGGGCCGATGACCGCCGCTGCGCGGTTTCTCGACGAGGTCGCGGGAAATGATTGGCCGCGGCCGGCCGGCGTCAAGGTCGATCGGCTCGGCGCCAGCCTGCACGGTTCGCTCGCCTACACCGGCATCGGCCACGGCAGCGATCGTGCGGTCGTGCTCGGCCTTGCAGGTCTGACGCCGCAGACGGTCGATCCCGACCAGGCCGATGGCATTGCCGGCCGCATCACCGCCGAAAAGCGCATTTCGCCGCCCGGCCATCCCTCCTATCGCTTCGATCCGGCCACCGATCTGGTGCTGGACCGCAAGACGCCGCTCACCGGTCACGCGAACGGCATGGCGTTCTATGCCTATGACGCTGGCGGCCGCCTGCTGCTCAAGCGCATCTATTATTCGATCGGCGGTGGCTTCGTGGTTTCGGAAGAAGAGCTGCAGCGGATGAAGGCCAAAGGATCGGTGACATCAGAAGGCAAGAAAGTTCCTTATCCCTTCAGGAACGCGGTCGAGATGCTGGCCATGGCCGGCAAAAGCGGCCTTTCCATCGCCGACATGAAACGCGTCAACGAGGAGACGCAGATGTCGCGCGAGGAGCTTGACGCCGGCCTCGACGGCATCTGGAGCGCCATGAAGGGCTGCATCGACCGTGGCCTGTCGCAGGACGGCATCATGCCGGGCGGGCTGAAGGTGCGCCGGCGGGCGCGCATGCTGCATGACAAGCTGCAGGAGCAATGGCAGCGGAACAAGCCCAATCCCTTGCTCGCCAACGACTGGCTGTCGATCTACGCCATGGCGGTGAACGAGGAGAATGCGGCCGGCGGGCGCGTCGTCACCGCGCCGACCAATGGCGCTGCCGGCACGCTGCCGGCGGTGCTGCGCTACTGGCTGCACTTCCATCCCGAGGCCGACCAGCCGAGCATCCGCGATTTCCTGCTGACGGCCGCCGCCGTCGGCGGCATCATCAAGAGCAATGCCTCGATCTCGGGCGCCGAGGTCGGCTGCCAGGGTGAGGTAGGGTCGGCGTCGGCGATGGCCGCGGCTGGCCTGTGCGCCGTCATGGGCGGTACGCCCGAGCAGGTCGAGAATGCCGCCGAGATCGCGCTCGAACATCATCTCGGCATGACCTGTGATCCGGTTGGCGGGCTGGTGCAAGTGCCGTGCATCGAGCGCAATGCGCTGGGAGCGGTCAAGGCAGTGACGGCCGCGTCGCTGGCCATCAAGGGCGACGGCATCCATTTCGTGCCGCTCGACGCGGCGATCGAGACCATGCGCCAGACCGGCCTCGACATGAACGAGAAGTACAAGGAAACCAGCCTTGGCGGGCTAGCCGTCAATGTCGTGGAGTGCTGAGAGCCCGCTTGGAAATCCACTCCGGCGGCCATCTGGCGGCGTTTTCTGCGCTTCCGGTGCTCACGGACCTGAATGTCCGCTGCGCTCCGGTTCTCGAAACCACCACCATATGACTCGCCGGAGCGAATTTCGAAACGGGCTCTTTGGTGCAGGCTTGATATTCGGATACTGGCACTGTGGAGAAGTCGATCAGGCCGTTGACGCGTCCGCGTGCCGGACTAAACCTTAAGCGATGTCTCTCAATCTCATAAAACTCTGTGTCGGCTGCGACAGCGTCGAAGATCTCGAAGAGTGGATTGCCTTCCGCCTCGACGAGCGGCGGCGCGCCGGTGAGCCGGTCGAGCAGTATCACACCACCCGCATGATGCCGACGCGCGGCGCCGAGGTTACCGATGGCGGTTCGCTTTACTGGGTAATCAAGGGTAACGTGCAGTGCCGCCAGCTGATCACCGAGATCCGGCCGTTCACCGATGGTGAAGGCATCGGCCGCTGCCACCTGATTCTCGACCCCGAGGTTGTTCGAACCGACTGGCAGCCGCGCCGGGCCTTTCAGGGCTGGCGCTATCTGAAGCCGGCGGACGCGCCGCTCGATCTTGGCAAGGGCAAGGCCGGGCTGATCGAGATGCCGCCGAAACTCAGGCGCGAGCTTGCCGATCTCGGCCTGCTCTGACCCCAGGTGGCATCACCGTCTGGCCCTTTGTGCCGCCCGATGTGGGGCTTGCAAGCGATGTGACAACGCCACATCTTGTTTTTATGAGCGACAAGAAGCAGCCCGTGCCCGCGAGGGCCAATCCTGCGCCGATCAAGCCTCAATCCAACGCCGGCGAGATCGACGCCTTCATTCGTCAGGCGAAGACACTTGCCGCGTCGGCGACCGGTTCGGGCAGGCTGATCCTTGCGCTCGACGCGACGATGAGCCGCCAGCCGACCTGGGATCTGGCCTGCACGCTGCAAGGCCAGATGTTCGACGCCGTCGGCAAGGCTGGAACCCTCAGCGTGCAACTGGTTTATTTTCGCGGTCTCGGCGAGTGCCGTTCGTCCGCTTTCGTGAGCGACACCAATGCCTTGAAGCAGCTGATGACGCGGATCGAATGCCGTAGCGGCCACACCCAGATCGGCAAGGTGCTGGCGCATGCGCTGAAACAGACGGCGGCCGCCAAGGTCAATGCGCTGGTCTATATCGGCGATGCGGTGGAAGAGGATATCGACGATCTGGCCGAAAAGGCCGGCAGCCTCGGCCTGCATGGCGTTCCTGTCTTCGTCTTTCAGGAGGGCCATGATTCCAGCGCAGAAAAGGCGTTCAAGGAGGTTGCGCGGCTGTCCAAAGGGGCTTGGTTCCGATTCGATCGGCAGGCTGCCGCGACCCTGGCAGGACTGCTTTCAGCCGTCGCCGTGTTTGCGACCGGCGGGTTGAAGGCACTCGAAGCCAGGGCCAGGCCGGAAGACCGGCTAATGATCGAGCATCTGCGGGGCAGCGGAAAATAAAATAATGGGCGCAATCATCGGTCTTGTAGCGTTGCTTCTGCTGCTTCTCGGCGCGGCGACGATCTTTCTGCGCGCCGAGCCAGCGAAATTGGCGAGCACGATGCGAACGCTTGGGCCGGCGCTTCTGGCACTTGTCGGCGTCGCCGTGCTTGTGGTTGGCCGTGAAGGCATCGGCGGCATGATCCTCACCGCGGCACTTGCCTGGTATGGTTCCATGCGCATGAAACGCCAGCCAACCTGGGTGGCACCGGGAAAGCGTTCGACGGTGCGCACCGCGGCATTGGAAATGGAGCTTGATCACGATACCGGCGGCCTCGAAGGACTGGTCCTGGCGGGCCGCCACGAAGGCAAGATGCTTGGCGCGATGGGGCTGGCGGAATTGCAGCATCTCTACCGGGAACTTTCCGGAGATCCGGAGAGCCGGCAGTTGCTAGAGACGTATCTTGACGGCAGATTTCCCGTCTGGCGCAAAAACACTGAGACGAACGGTGGCGAAGGGCTGGGTGTTGCGCCAGGTCCGGGCGCCATGACTAAGGAGGAGGCCTACAAGGTCCTTGGTCTTGAAGCGGGGGCCGCCGCGGCGGATGTCCGCAAGGCGCACCGCCGCCTGATGCAGCGCCTGCACCCCGATATCGGCGGCACGTCTTTCCTGGCGGCGCGGATTAACGAAGCCAAGGACGTCTTGCTCTCCAATCACAACTAGTCTCCTTCGATGCAGAACTTTTCCGGGAGATGACTTCCACGCCGTCCTATTGCTGGACGGCGTAGCACTCGATGTTCTTCTTCTTCAAAGCGGTGCAGGCCTTCCAGGCCGCGGTCTTCGAACCAAAGCCGCCGAAGCGGGCGCGGTAGTAGGTGACGCCATCCTTGTCGAAGGCGACGGTGAAGCCGGACGCATTGGCCAGCACCTTGGGTGCGTGCTTGGTGGTCTTGTCGAGGAAGGCCTGGGCTTCGGACTGCTTTGGCGACGAGGCAACCTGGATAGCCCAGCCCGACGGCACCGACGCCGTGTTGACCGGGTCGACGGCCGCCGGCGTTGGCTCGGCATAGGCAGCGACGACCTGGGCAGTGGCAATTTGAGGGGCCGACACGATGACGGTCTTGACCTTCCTGGTCTTGACGACGGGCGCTGTCTCCTCGACCGCGGCCGTTGTCTGCTCGTCGGTAGCGTCCGTAGCTGTTGGATCGTCGTTGGACGCCATGGCATCGTCTTCGACCATCGGCTTGTCGTCCGGCGTCGGCGCGTCGTGCTTGGGCAGCAACACCTTGGCAAGCGCGGTGATCGGATTGTTGCCGCTGGCCTTGGCCACCAGGTCGCCGCCGCCGCGGGTCGATGCCCTCGGCAAATAAGTGTTGATCAAGTTGGCCATCTGGTTGTCGCGGCTGCCGCCCGAGGTGCCACCCATGACCACGCCGACGATGCGGCGATTGCCGTCGGAAACCGACGAGACGAGGTTGAAGCCGGAGGCGCGGGTGTAGCCGGTCTTGATGCCGTCGACGCCCTTGATGCGTCCGAGCAGACGGTTGTGGCCGTTAATGCGCTGGCGCCCGTAAAGAAAGGAGCGCTGCGAGAAATAGCCGTAATACTGTGGGAAGTGCTCCCTCAGCGCGATGCCGAGCGTCGCCATGTCGCGCGCGGTGGTGAACTGGCCGGGGTCGGGCAGGCCATTGGCGTTGCGAAACACGGTGCCGTTCATGCCCAGCGCACGCGCCTTGGCGGTCATCATGCGGGCAAAGGTTGTTTCATTGCCGCCGAGCAATTCGCCGAGCGCGGTTGCCGAGTCGTTTGCCGATTTGGTAACCATCGACAGGATCGCGGTCTCGACCGTAACCGAACCGCCTGCCTTCACGCCGAGCTTTGTCGGCGGCTCGGCCGCGGCATGGGCCGAAAACACAACCTGCGAGTTCCTGCTGATCTTGCCCTTCGCCAGCGCCTCGAAGGTCAGATAGAGCGTCATCATCTTGGTCAGCGAGGCCGGGTAGCGCCTGCCGTTGGCATCCGCGGAGTAGAGCACCTTGCCAGTCTTGGCATCCACGACAATGGCTGCCTGCTTGGCAGCCAGTGACGAGGCAACGTCGCCACAAACGAAAGCCATCGCCATGGCGATGATCATCATCGTCTTGAGAGGGGAGGTGGATTTGGAAACGATGCCCAACAACGCCTTACGCACTGATACTTCCCTTGGATTCTTCGTTGCGCTGGAGGCGGCAAAGGGTCCTGCCTCGCTTCCGGCCAAGCTACTGGGGCAGCGTTACCAATCCGTTTATGGTAACCGCCGCGTTCACCATTTTCTTCGGGCTTGAAGCTCTCTTTATTCGATTTTTAGCCATTGGGTGCGCAGGCGGGTCCGCACGCCAGTGAAATATTGACTTTTGTGCGTCGCACAATTATTATCTTGCATTGCACAAGGGCGCCCCGAAGAAGGACGCCTCAACCGTCAAGGGAATCGTGAAATGACCCAGACCTATGAGGACTTCAGCAAATACGGCAAAGAGTTCGCCGACACCGGATTGAAGAGCTTTGCGTCGCTCTCCAAGGGCGCGCAGGCTATCGCGACCGAGGCTGGCGAATACACCAAGAAGAGTTTTGAAGCCGGCAGCGCCACTGTGGAGAAGCTGTTTTCGGCCAAGTCGCTGGAAAAGGCGATCGAGATCCAGTCGGATTATGCCAAGCAGTCCTACGAGGCGTTCGTCGCCGAGGCCACCAAGATTGGCGACCTCTATGCCGAACTCGCCAAGGAAGCGTACAAGCCGTTCGAATCGATCGTTGCCAAGGCGAAGTAATTCCGCCCGGGCGGAGTCATTTCGCCTGACGCGACCCAAATCCGGCCCTTTGGGACCGGGACAAAGCCCGGCTGCGGAAACGCGGCCGGGTTTTTTCATGCCGATTGCCGTTCCAGGGCCTCGCGCGCCTTCACGATTGCGAAAATCGTCCAAGTTTGGCCACCTAGCCATATTGTCAGCTAAACAGAAGGGCTTAAAATCGTCCATCGAACACCTACATGTCGAACTCGCATGGGGATTCGAAAGAGGCAGGAATACGTGACGATCGGTTTGACTGCCACGAGACACGTGGTGCGGATGCAAAACGGCGACGGCAACGGCAATGAAGCCGGCCGTGGGACGGCCGTCATCACGCGGACCAAAACCAAAACCAAGAAGCCCAGTCTTTATCGGGTCCTCATCCTCAACGACGACTACACGCCCATGGAGTTCGTGGTTCACGTGCTGGAGCGTTTTTTCCAGAAGGACCGCGAAGCCGCCACACGCATCATGCTTCATGTTCACAATCATGGAGTGGGCGAGTGCGGGGTCTATACATTCGAGGTGGCCGAGACCAAAGTGTCCCAGGTCATGGATTTCGCCCGACAGAATCAGCATCCGCTGCAATGCGTGATGGAGAAGAAGTGAGGTAACATGCCGGCTTTCTCCCAAGGCCTGGAAAAGGCGCTTCACCAGGCGCTGACGCTCGCCAATGAGCGGCACCATGAATACGCAACCCTTGAACATCTGCTGCTCGCGCTCATCGACGACACCGAGGCGGCCGCCGTCATGCGCGCCTGCAATGTCGATCTCGATGAGCTGAAGCACACGGTGCTCACCTATATCGACACCGAGCTCGACAACCTCGTCACCGGTTACGACGAGGACTCCAAGCCGACGGCCGGGTTCCAGCGTGTCATCCAGCGCGCGGTGATCCATGTGCAGTCGTCTGGCCGCGAGGAAGTGTCGGGCGCCAACGTGCTCGTCGCCATCTTCGCCGAGCGCGAGAGCCATGCGGCCTATTTCCTGCAGGAACAGCAGATGACCCGCTACGATGCGGTCAACTACATCTCGCACGGCATTGCCAAGCGTCCGGGCGCGTCGGAGACACGCTCGCCGCGCGGCGCCGATGACGAGCAGGGCGGCCAGAACGGCGCCGAGCCACAAGAGGAAGGCGGCAAGAAGAAGCAGCAGCAGGATGCGCTGACCGCTTATTGCGTCAACCTCAACAACAAGGCCAAGGCCGGCAAGATCGATCCGCTGATCGGCCGCGAATCCGAGATCAACCGCACCATCCAGGTGCTGTGCCGCCGCTCCAAGAACAACCCGCTCTATGTCGGCGATCCCGGCGTCGGCAAGACGGCGATCGCCGAGGGTCTGGCCAAGCGCATCGTCGAGGGCGACGTTCCCGAAGTGCTGTACAATGCCACCATCTTCGCGCTCGACATGGGCACGCTGCTTGCCGGCACGCGCTATCGCGGCGATTTCGAGGAGCGGCTGAAGCAGGTCGTCAAGGAGCTTGAGGACTATCCAGGTGCCGTGCTGTTCATCGACGAGATCCACACGGTGATCGGGGCAGGGGCCACATCGGGCGGCGCCATGGACGCGTCCAACCTGTTGAAGCCGGCCTTGTCGTCGGGTGCGATCCGCTGCATCGGCTCGACCACCTACAAGGAATTCCGCCAGTTCTTCGAGAAGGACCGTGCCTTGGTGCGGCGCTTCCAGAAGATCGACGTCAATGAGCCGACCATCGAGGACGCCATCGAGATCATGAAGGGCCTGAAGCCTTATTATGAGGAGTTCCACAAGGTGAAGTTCACCAATGAGGCGATCAAGGCCTCGGTGGAGCTGTCGGCACGCTACATCAACGACCGCAAGCTGCCGGACAAGGCGATCGACGTGATCGACGAGACCGGCGCCTCGCAGATGCTGGTGCCGGAAGCCAAGCGCAAGAAGACGATCGGCATCAAGGAGATCGAGGCGACGATCGCAACCATGGCCCGCATCCCGCCGAAGACGGTTTCGGCCGACGACGAGAAGGTGCTGCAAGGCCTCGATATCGAGTTGAAGCGCGTCGTCTATGGTCAGGACACCGCCATCAGCGCGCTGACCTCGGCGATCAAGCTGGCACGTGCCGGACTGCGCGAACCGGAGAAGCCGATCGGCTCCTACCTGTTCTCCGGGCCGACCGGTGTCGGCAAGACCGAAGTGGCCAAGCAGTTGGCCGCCTCACTCGGCGTCGAACTGATCCGCTTCGACATGTCGGAGTATATGGAACGCCACACCGTGTCGCGGCTGATCGGTGCTCCTCCCGGCTATGTCGGCTTCGATCAGGGCGGTCTTTTGACCGACGGCGTCGACCAGCATCCGCATTGCGTGCTGTTGCTGGACGAAGTCGAGAAGGCCCATCCGGACCTGTTCAACATCCTGTTGCAGGTGATGGACCACGGCAAGCTGACGGACCACAACGGCAAGCAGATCGACTTCCGCAACGTGATCCTGATCATGACCACCAATGCGGGTGCGTCGGATGCGCAGCGCGCGGCGATCGGCTTCGGCTCGACCAAGCGCGAAGGCGACGATGTCGAGGCGATCAACCGGCTGTTCACGCCGGAGTTCCGCAACCGTCTCGATGCGATCATCCCGTTCGGCTCGCTGCCGGTGCCAGTCATCCATCAGGTGGTGCAGAAGTTCGTCATGCAACTCGAAGCCCAGCTTTCCGAGCGTGGCGTCACCTTCGACCTGTCGGCGGATGCGATCGCCTGGCTCGCCGACAAGGGCTATGACGAGCGCATGGGAGCGCGGCCGCTCGGCCGGGTCATCCAGGAGCACATCAAGAAGCCGTTGGCCGACGAGGTGCTGTTCGGCAAGCTCAAGAAGGGCGGTACGGTGCGTGTCACCGTCGAGAAGAAGGAAACCGGCGAGACTGGCCTGAAGCTCGAATCGCTCGCCGACGAGGCGCCGGTCAAGCCGAAGAAGGAAGAGCCGGAAGAAGCCCCGAAGCCCAGAAAGGCCGTGGCGAAGAAGCCCGTGGCCAAGAAGCTGGTGGCGCAGAAGCCCGAGGCCAAGGGCAAGGACGGCGGCAAGCGCAGCCTCGTGCCGCAACTGCCACGAAAGAACTGAGCCTTACGAAAGTCGAAAAAGCCCCGGAAACGGGGCTTTTTTTCATTGGAACATGAGGTGACGCATGGCCGGCCAGATCATCATCCTGAACGGCGCGCCGCGATCGGGAAAATCAAGCGTCGCCAAGGCTATTCAGGAGGGCTTCGATGGCGTCTGGATCAATCTCGGTGTCGACGTTTACGAGCAGGCCACGCCGGCGCGCTATCGGTCTGGAATAGGATTGCGGCCCGGCGGCGAGCGTCCGGACCTCGAGGGCCTCGTGCCGCAACTCTACGCCGCGCTCTACGAATCGATAGCCGCCCACAGCCGGCTGGAACTGAATGTCGTGGCGGATGTCGGCCACCACGATGCCTATTCGAGACCCCTCAACTGCCTCGTCGATTGCGCCCGCCGGCTCGCTGGCCTGCCGGTGCTGCTTGTCGGCGTTCGCTGCCCGATCGAAATCATCATGGAGAGGCGTGCGGCCAGCCCGGCGGACAAGGGATATGTGACCGGCTCGCCTGATGATCCCACGCCATTGCCCGTGCGTCTGTGGCAGGAAGAGGTGCACCGGCCAGGCGTTTACGATCTCGAAGTCGACACCTCGCTTCTGGGTCCTGAGCAATGCGCGGATACGATCCGCCAGCAGCTGGAGCAGGGCATCGCCCGGCTGAGCGCAATCGAGCAACTGGCTCAAACCTCCGCCGACTAGAACCGTTTTCCAGTTGTCGGCGATTGCGGCGTCAGCTTTGCAGGGCCGCCGGTGTCTTTTCGGCGTTCTGCAACAGCACGTCGGGCTTTTCCATCCCGCCCGTGTGGGCGTCGAAACGGATCAGGAAATACCCACACGCCTTCCAGATCGCGATTGCTATGAGCGCGCCCGCATAGCCGTCCAGGGCATAATGCCAGCCAAGCACGACCGAGCTAACCATGATGACACCGGCAAATGCCCACATAAGAAGACCAGCCAACTGGGAACGGCGCGTTGCGTAGAGAGAGAAAAGCACCGCCATCGCCACATGCATGGACGGGAAGGCGGATATCCCGATGCTGCCGTCGGTCACGCCGGTATAGCCGTTCCACAGCATGTCCTGCGTGCTGAGCGCCCAGATCGGATAGATGCGATCGGCGGCGGCGAGGGCTTGCATGAGGGGATGAAAGTCGCTGCCGAGCCCAAGCCGCTCGTAAAAGCATGGTCCTGCCGACGACACCCCCATCGCCAGCAAAAAGCCGCCTAGCGTCCATACCAGCATGAAGCTCAGCAGGAACTGGTGACGAAGCTTCGTATCGTTGCGCGTGATGCACGCGGTGAAAACCGTGGTGATGAGCACGATGAACCAGAAATTGTAGGCGATGTTGAGCATTCTCACTGCAAGTGGCGACTGGACGATGAACCATAGCCATTCGTCCGGGGCTCGACCGAAGTGCAGTATTCGATCGGCGTGGGCCAGTGCCTTGTCCCATGCAAATGGGGAAAGGATCGCGATGGCTCCCTTCAACACGCCGAAGGCGGATATGAAGGCAAGACTCGCGGCCAGGCCGTTCAGGCTGTTGGCAGTGCGTTCGGCGTCGCCAAAGAAGCTGCCCAGCGATCGGAGGAAGGTTCCGAGGGGCTCGGTATCCCGCTTGACCAGCGCAAGATGGAAAAACATCCCAAGTGCAAAGACGGAGCCGCAAATCCAGAAGGCGATGAAAAGATACTGAGCGTATTCCTCTAGTGCCCCGAAATCGGGCATGTTTCCCGTATGCCACCCGACCGCGCTTGCCAGAATCAGCGCAGCGGCAGCCATGGCCTGAAGCAGCCGGTGTCGCCAAAAGGCATCCGCCAGGGTGCCAAGAAAAGCACGCCCGACAATTGCCCTCGTCAAGGGGGTCGACGCCGCAACCGAATTTTCCATGGTTTGAAACCCCAGCTCGTCACGCTTTAGCGTTTTACCGTGAGATGGTTCGATATTTCCTAATCAGACGATTAGAGTTGCAAACTGTTGAATCCGCGCTGCATGCGACCGGCTGGGCACTAGAAAAATCGTCTTCTGGAGCCGAACGGCGCTTGTCGGTTCGATACCCTCGACCGTCCAGCACGTCGGCGGACTCTCGCTCTTCAATTTCCGAGCGCAGTGCGGATCTTTTCGGCGTTGCCGGCCAGAATCTCCGGCTTCTCCATCCCGCCTGTGTGCGGCTTCAGGGGAATGTCGTCGAACCGCGGGATGACATGCACATGCAGATGATAGACGGTCTGCCCCGATGCCGGTTCATTGAACTGCATGACGGTGACGCCGTCGGCGCCGAAGGCCTCTCTCACCGCCAGCGCCACTTTCTGAACGACGGTGAAAAGCGGCCCGAATGTTGACGGGTCGGCGTCGAGCAGGTTGCGCGACGGCGCCTTCGGAACCACGAGCGTATGGCCCGGGCCCTGCGGCATCACATCCATGAAGGCTATGACCGCTTCGTCCTCGTAGACGCGGTGCGAAGGAATTTCGCCGCGCAGGATCTTTGCGAAAATGTTGTCGGTGTCATAGGCGGCCTCAGCCATGGCGAACGCTCCGGATTGTGCCTTTCGTGTAGCGAAGCCGTGGAAAGTCGGCAAGACGATCGGGCGAAGTCGACCCTGCTCATCAGGGCAGCCCTGTTGCTATTCCTCCAGATCCTTGCGGAACGGGGTGTGCTCTTCCAGATATTCGCTCATCCGCTCCACCTCGTGACGCTCGCGCCTGAGATAGTCGGCGACGGCGTTGCGCAGGCCGGGATGCGCGATGTAGTGCGCGGAATGCATGGTCACCGGCCGGTAGCCACGCGCCAACTTGTGCTCGCCCTGCGCGCCCGCCTCGACCACCTTCAGCTTGCGTTCGATGGCGAAGTCGATCGCCTGATGGTAGCAAACCTCGAAATGCAGGAAGGGATGATCCTCAATGCAGCCCCAGTTGCGGCCATAGAGTGCGTCGGAGCCGATGAAATTGATGGCGCCGGCGATGTAGCGCCCGTTGCGCCTGGCCATCACCAGCAGGATGTCATCGGCCATGCGCTCGCCGATCAGCGAGAAGAACTGGCGGTTGAGATAGGGCCGGCCCCATTTGCGGCTGCCGGTGTCCATGTAGAAGGCAAAGAAATCGTCCCAGGCCTTTTCGGTGAGGTCCTTGCCGGTCAGCCAGTCGATCGTGATGCCGTCGGCAAGCGCCTCGCGCCTTTCCTTCTTCATCGCCTTGCGCTTGCGCGAGGCAAGGGTAGCGAGGAAGTCGTCATAGGTTGAAAAGCTTTCGTTGAAGAAATGGAATTGCTGGTCAGTGCGGTGCAGGAAACCTGCTGCTTCAAGCACCTCCACGTCGCTCTCCTGCGCGAAGGTGACATGCGCGGAAGAGACGCCGAGTTTTTGCGTGACCGCTTTCAGGCCTGCCGCCAAACCGGCCTTGACGGTGACGATATCCTCGCCCTTGGTGACCAGCAGGCGAGGGCCGGTGACCGGGGAGAACGGCACAGCACTTTGCAGCTTTGGATAGTAGCGGCCACCGGCACGCTCGTACGCATCCGACCAGCCATGGTCGAACACATATTCGCCCTGACTGTGCGATTTGAGATAACAGGGCACCGCACCCAGCAATCTGCCTTGCCCATCCTCCAGCCTGAGGTGGTGGCCCTGCCAACCGGTGCGCCGCACGGCGCATCCGGAATCCTCAAGTGCGCTCATAAAAGCGAAGGAAACCAAAGGATTGTAATTGGTTTCTGCATCGCCGCGCGCAGTTCCGGCAAAGCTGTTCCATTCCTCTGGGGTGAAAGCGCCGATGCCAGCGGCGACGCGGATCGAATAGTCCGCATTCGCTGTCTGGCCATCACCCTCGTCGCCTTGATCCATGAGGCTTATTTAAGCTCCGTCCGGCTTGGTACAAGTCACGTTTCAGACACTCGACTTCAGGCGACTTTGACCAGATCGGGTTCAAAACCCTCGAACGTCATCTGATCGGCATATTTGAAGGTCAGGTCGACCGCGGGCTGGTCATGCACGGTCCAGGTGATAACCGGCATTTTCAGCTTTTCCCGCACGAAGCTGACGAAACGGTTCGGCAGGTCGCCGGCGGCGTAGGAGGTGAAGGCGATCTCGTGCGCAAGCATGGCGAAATGCGCCTCGATCAGCTTGACGTCCTTGCCGTAGGCGGTCAGTCCACCTGGAATGCCTGGCGCGTCTTTCGGAAAATCGCGGACCAGCCAGTGGTCGAACGACATGATCGCCGCCTTGCCCTTGTAGCGCTTGAGCATCTTGCCGACGCTCGCTACCAGGCCTTCGTCATAGCCGGGCACGCCCTTCAGTTCGACGACCAGTGGTACGCGGCCGTCGATCAGGGCGAGCGCTTCCTCCAGAGTCGGCACATAGTCCGCCGAGCCACCGATCCTGAGCGTCGCCAGTTCCGCCGCGGTGCGCTGCCAGACGAAGCCGTCCTGGCCGGTCAGGCGCTTGAGATCGCCGTCATGGATGATGACCGGAACGCGGTCGGACGACAGATGCACGTCGCATTCGATGGCATAGCCGCGCTCGGCTGCCGCCGCAAAGGCGGAAAGCGTGTTTTCCCAGCGCGTCTTGTTCATGTCGTGGAAGCCGCGATGGGCGACGGGCCGGGCCGTCAGCCAGGATAGGTCGGTCATATCTGTCCCCTGGCTCATTCGATTTCGAAGACGGCTTCGATTTCCACTGCGGCATTAAGCGGCAGGCAGGCCGTGCCGACGGCGGAGCGAGCATGCTTGCCGCGCTCGCCAAGGGCCGCGACCAGGAAATCGGAAGCGCCATTGGCAACCAGATGCTGTTCGACAAATTCGGGTGTGGAGGCGACGAAAACGGTGATTTTCACCAGACGGCGGATCTTCTCGAGGTCGCCGAGCGCTGCCTTGGCCTGCGCCAGGATGTTGATCGCGCAGTATTTTGCCGCGTCCCTACCGCCTGCCGTGTCTACATCGCGGCCAAGCAGTCCGCTGGCCTGCAGCTTGCCTTCCTTGAGCGGCAATTGCCCGGCGGTGAACAGCAGGTTGCCGGTCCTGCAATAGGGCACGTAGTTGGCGGCGGGCGCGGCGGCGACAGGAAGCGCCACGCCCAGATCGCTTAGCCGCTTTTCGATTGTTTCACTCATGGTATTTCCCTATTGCTTGGTGACGCCGCGCGGGCCGGGCCGAAATTGCTATTTTTGCCTCGCTTCCGCCACGACTTTTTTTAAGCTGGACCATCTTTCCCTGCGGCCTGCCACCAGCCGCGACGATCGGAGTACCTCATGCGCGCAACGCGCCTCGCATTCCATGCCGTCCTGTTGTCGGGGGTCTTCTCGATAGGCCCTGCCTTGGCCGTGCCGGCGCTGCAAGCCCATCGCGCCGTCTACGACCTTACCCTCAAGAAGGCGTCCGATCAGTCCGGCATCACAGGCATATCCGGCCGCATGGTCTATGAGTTCAACGGCTCTGCCTGCGAAGGCTATACGGTCAAATTCCGCTTCGTCACCCAGATCGTCACTGCCGACAACACGAAACTGACCGACCAGCAGACGACCACTTTCGAGGACGCCGAAGGCAAGACCTTTTCATTCGTGACGAAATCCTTCGTCGACCAGAACCTCGACAAGGAGGTCAAGGGTGTCGCCACAAAAGGGACCAAGGGCCTGAAGGTCGATATCGACAAGCCTGAAAAGAGCAGCGTCGAGCTGGCGACCACCCAATTCCCGACCCAGCATCTGGTCGAACTGATCGGCAAGGCCGAAAAGGGCGAGAATTTCTACGAAACCAACCTGTTCGACGGTTCCGAAGACGCCAACAAGGTGATGACCACCACTGTCGTCGTCGGCAAGAAAACCGATTCCGATAAGGCCGACCCTGAGGCTCCGGCACTGGCGAACCTCGCCACCGACAAATACTGGCCGGTCGACATCGCCTATTTCGGCGACACCGACAAGACAGGCGAAGAGGTGCCGGAATACCGCATCAGCTTCAAGCTGCATGAGAATGGCATCACCCGAGACCTCGTCATGGACTATGGCGACTTCTCGATGACCGGCAAGCTGGTCAACCTGACGCTATTCGACCAGACGAAAGCCTGCCCGACCAAATAGGGTTTATCCGGCCGGTTCATTAACCACGACACGGCGTGGTCGTGGGGAACGACTTGAACGCGCCGCAATCGTCTCTCAACCTCTTCCCCGGCGTCAAGGCGCAAGGGGGAGCAACTTGAGCAAGATCGATGTCTTCGTGGCGCCGCGGCCCAACCCGGCACTGATCAGAGCCATGACATCCGTTAACCGGATCGTCATGCTGCACGGCATCCCCGGATTTCGTGATCTGTTGCCGTTCAACCGCCTGGCCGGTCTGCGCGGCGTCGCCAATGTCCGTCACATCGACTTTCCCGACCTCGAGCGGCTGAAGGCCAGTTGCGGGGCAGGGAAGGCGACCTTCATCACACCCAACCATCCCGAGTTCTTCACCGACTGGATGATCGACAAGGAGATCGTGTCGCAGGTCAGCCCGCTCACTGCCTCCTGGGCGACGAATGGTGTCGTCAACGGTCTTGGCCGGCTGATGCAGAAATTCTGGCTGGCCAACAATCTGATCGCCCAGATCCCCGGCAACAGCGGGGCAGCCAAGGAACACTCCATCGCCTGGGCCTTGAAGGGCCATGGCGTGCTGCTGCATCCAGAAGGCGGCGTCGGCTGGCACGGCAATATCGTTGCGCCGTTGCTGCCGGGTGCCGTCGAGATGGGGCTTGAGGCCCTCAAGCGCGGTCGGGCCACGGATCCCGATTTCAAGGTCTGGATCGCGCCAGTCGTCTGGAAGCTTGCCTTCACCAGGAATGTCGAAGCGGCGCTGGCGAAGGAGTGCGCCTATGTCGAGAAAAGCTTGACAATAGAACGCGACGCGACCGACACGCTGCCGCAGCGTATCCACCATATCTATTCGGCGCTGCTGACCCGCGACGAAGCCGCCTGCGGCATGCCGTCCGACGATGGCGCGACCTATGCCGAGCGCCAGCAGGCGTTGGTGACCGAGCTCGGCCGCCGGCTCGGCAAAAGCATTTCAGCCGACGCCGAGAGCACCGACACCACCGATCTTCTGCGGCGGGCGCGTCGCTGGCAGCGCGAAAACACCGGCGACGCCGAAGGGCAAAAGCAGGTCCGCATGCTTGCCGATACGGTCCAGAGGCTGCATCGCGTTGGGGGCTGGGCTTCGGCCAACCCGCGCATCACCCAAGAGGAGATCGCCGAACACCTGAAGCGGATCCGCAACGACTATTGCCGGGGCGGACTGCGTGACACGATGAACCGGTTCATTCCACAGCCGGCCGGACCGCGTTGCGCCCACATCCGGGTGCCCGATCCACTCGGCCTGCATGAGTATACGGGCTCGATCGACGACGCGGTTGCCGAGTTGCACCGTCGCATGCAGGACACCGTCACCAGCACAGTGATCGAGCTTGCAGCCAAAGGCAGCTTCATTTTCTATCCGAATCCATTCTATCGTCACTGACATCTGGACGGGCCATGTGGTCGACTATCGTGACGGATGGAAGGGCGGACAGCAAGCTTCATGGCAGTCTATGTCGACGCTGCGATCTGGAACTGGGCCGGCCATCGCTGGTGCCATCTGCTGGCCGACGACACCGCCGAACTGCATCGCTTCGCTGCAGAACTGGCTGTCAAGCGTTCATCGTACCAGGGGCCGCCCAAGACATCGGCGCCGCATTATGACATAACCGGCTTCGAGCGCGACCGCGCGGTGCGGCTCGGCGCCATCGAATGCAGCCGCGAGGAGATCGTCACGGTCTTCCGGCGGGTTCGGGTGCCGAACGGGAAGATAAAGCGCTGACGGCAGGGCGCGGATCGTCGCACGCCGCACCACAGATCCCGCGCCGCTTGCGTTTGTCGCGCATCCCCTCTATATGCGCGCTCATTCCACACACGGACTTTGGTGTCTGCCCGGGAGAAATCCGGCTGAAACCTCCGGTGGCGTTCGAGGACAAAGTCCAAAAATGCCTGTGTCCGTGGAGGCTAACCGGAAAGGAACTTTGAATGGCACTGCCTGATTTCAGCATGCGCCAGCTTTTGGAAGCTGGCATTCACTTCGGCCACCAGACCCACCGCTGGAACCCGAAGATGGCGCCCTACATCTATGGCGCCCGCAACAACATCCACATTATCGACCTGTCGCAGACGGTGCCTTTGCTGCACCAGGCGCTGAAGCAGGTTTCCGACACCGTCGCCAAGGGCGGTCGCGTGCTGTTCGTCGGCACCAAGCGCCAGGCGTCCGACATCGTCGCCGATGCGGCACAGCGTTCGGCCCAGTACTATGTCAACTCGCGTTGGCTCGGCGGCATGCTGACCAACTGGAAGACGATCTCGAACTCGATCCAGCGGCTGCGCAAGCTCGACGAGATGCTGGCCGGCGAGGCCCAGGGCCTGACCAAGAAGGAGCGCCTCAACCTCGACCGCGAGCGCGAGAAGCTCGACAAGGCGCTGGGCGGCATCAAGGACATGGGCTCGACGCCCGACCTGATGTTCGTCATCGACACCAACAAGGAAGCGATCGCCATCCTTGAGGCCAAGCGTCTCGGCATTCCGGTCGTCGCCATCATCGATTCCAACTGCGATCCGGACAAGATCGACTTCCCGATCCCCGGCAACGACGACGCGGCCCGCGCCATCCAGCTCTATTGCGACCTGATCGCCAAGGCTGCGATCGACGGAATCGCCCGTCAGCAGGGCGCGCTCGGCGTCGACATCGGCGCTTCGGTCGAAGCTCCGATCGAGCCGGCCCTCGATCCGGCTCCGGCCCCGGCGTCGGAAGCCCCCGAAGCTTGACAATCGAAGGCCGGTTGCGGCCTTCATCTTTCTCATATTTTGGCACGCTAAACAGACGCACCATCGAATACCGATGGTGCGTCGGTGCATTTAAAACAAAGAGGCGACAATGAGCATTTCGGCTGCACAGGTCAAAGAACTCCGCGACTTGACCGGCGCGGGCATGATGGATTGCAAGGCGGCGTTGACCGAGACCAACGGCAACATGGAAGAGGCCGTCGACTGGCTGCGCAAGAAGGGTATTTCCAAGGCCGACAAGAAAGCTGGCCGCACCGCGGCTGAAGGTCTGATCGGCGTTGACAACGGGGTGCGCGAGGCTGCTGTCGTAGAAGTCAATTCCGAAACTGACTTCGTTGCCCGCAATGCCGCGTTTCAGGAAATCGTCGCCAACGTTGCCAAGGTTGCTCTGGCCTATGGTACGACAGACGCTGTGGCTGCCGCAAAGTATCCGGGTTCGGACAAGTCGGTTGCCGACACCATCAAGGACGCTGTCGGCACCATTGGCGAGAACATGGGCTTCCGCCGCTCTGCCAAGCTGACTGTTCCACACGGCGCAGTCGCTACCTACGTCCACAACGCGGTTGCCGATGGCCTTGGCAAGCTCGGCGTGCTGGTCGCGATCGAGACTACGGGCAATGAGCATGCTGCCAACGCCTTTGGCCGTCAGGTCGCCATGCATGTTGCCGCCACCAACCCGATGGCGCTGACCGCAGAGCAGATCGATCCGGCCGCGGTCGAACGCGAGAAGGCGATCTTCTCCGACCAGGCGCGCCAGTCCGGCAAGCCGGAAGCCATCATCGAGAAGATGGTCGAAGGCCGTCTGCGCAAGTTCTACGAAGAGGTCGTGCTCCTGAAGCAGGCCTTCGTGCTCAATCCCGACATCACCGTCGAGAAGGCGCTGAAGGATGCCGAGAAGGACATCGGCGCGCCGGCCAAGATCACCGCTTACCTGCGCTTTGCACTGGGCGAGGGCATCGAGAAGGAAGAGACCGATTTCGCTGCGGAAGTCGCGGCCGCGGTCAAGAAGTAAGCCGCCAACCGGCTTTTCGGCTCAGGCAAC
The DNA here is from genome assembly GCF_001428185.1 of Mesorhizobium sp. Root695. Lineage (NCBI taxonomy): Bacteria > Pseudomonadati > Pseudomonadota > Alphaproteobacteria > Hyphomicrobiales > Phyllobacteriaceae > Mesorhizobium > Mesorhizobium sp. Root695. The sequence goes on from NZ_LMHO01000046.1 coordinate 260,179, forward strand.
TCGGCCGGGCGCTCGCAAGGGTGTCCGGCCGATTTCTTGTGCGATGTCGACTAAGGCGCGCAGCTTCGGCGCCATGGACGCTGGGCCTGCTCATGGAAGGTGCTTTTGCCGGCGTAAGTTGACAAAAGGCGAGAGAATTCCGGGTAGGGCGCCGCGTGACATCGCGGCGCCCTTCGTGTATCGGAACGCCATTGTTTCGAGGCGGCGCCTGCGCGAGGGTAGCCACCCGGAACGCGCCACATGCAAAATGAAGAGGCCCAGATGACGGTGAAGCCCCTCTACCGACGTGTCTTGTTGAAAGCGTCGGGCGAAGCATTGATGGGCGAACAGCATTTCGGCATCGACGTCTCGGTGGTGGATCGCATCGCCGCCGATATTGCCGAGGCTCGCGCGCTGGGCATCGAGGTCGGCGTCGTCATCGGCGGCGGCAACATCTTTCGCGGCGTGGCCGTTGCCTCCAAGGGCGGCGACCGTGTCACCGGCGACCACATGGGCATGCTTGCCACGGTGATCAATTCGCTGGCGCTGCGCACGTCTCTGAACAAGATCGGTGTCGACGCCGTGGTGCTTTCGGCGATCGCCATGCCCGAGCTTTGCGAAAGCTTTTCGCAGCGCCAGGCGACCGCCTACATGAACCAGGGCAAGGTGGTGATCTTTGCCGGCGGCACCGGCAATCCGTTCTTCACCACTGATTCGGCCGCCGCGCTTCGCGCGGCTGAAATCGGCGCCGACGCGCTGTTCAAGGGCACTCAGGTCGACGGCGTCTACTCGGCGGACCCGAAGAAGGACCCGAATGCGACGCGTTTCGAGCGCATCAGCCATGGCGAAGTCATAAATCGCGGCCTTTCCATCATGGATACGGCAGCGATTGCACTTGCGCGCGAAAACAACATTCCGATAATCGTCTATTCGATCCACGAAAAAGGTGGTTTCGGCGATATTCTGAGGGGCGGCGGCCGCTGCACGGTCGTCGCGGACGATTGATCTGGGGCCTGATCCCGAAGAAGGGGAAGCCGGTTTTCGAAAATCAGGCTCGAATACGGGGCCTTGCCCCGAAGCAGTGAACCCGCGTTAGACGGGTCGAGGAGATAAAGATGAGTGGTGAGTACGACGATCTCAAGCGGCGCATGGATGGGGCGATCGCCGCGTTCAAGCATGATCTGGCTTCGCTGCGGACCGGTCGCGCCTCCAGCAATCTGCTCGATGCGATCCAGGTGCAGGCCTATGGCACCAGCATGCCGATCAATCAGGTCGCCAACGTCTCGGTGCCGGAGCCGCGCATGATTTCGGTATCGGTCTGGGACAAGTCGATGGTCGGTGCGGTCGACCGCGCCATCCGCGAATCCAATCTGGGTTTCAATCCGATCGTCGACGGCACCAACCTCAGGATTCCACTGCCTGAACTCAACGAACAGCGCCGCAAGGAACTGGTCAAGATCTCGCACACCTACGCCGAGAATGCCCGGGTCGCCGCGCGCCATGTGCGCCGCGACGGCATGGACTTCCTGAAGAAGGCGGAGAAGGACGGCGACATCAGCGAGGACGATCAGCGCAAGCGCTCGGACCAGGTCCAGAAACTCACAGACGAAACGATCAGCACCATCGACCACCTGCTTTCCGATAAGGAAGCTGAAATCATGCAGGTTTAGGGTCTTGGCCAGCGGCTGACCCGAAAGCGAGAACATGGCAACGCCCGCGCATGTCGCGATCATCATGGACGGAAACGGACGCTGGGCCAAGGCGCGCGGCATGCCTCGTCTTGCTGGCCATCGTGCCGGGGTCGAGGCGCTGCGCAAGACGGTGCGAGCAGCACCCGGGCTCGGCATCTCCTACCTGACCGTCTACGCTTTCTCGTCGGAGAACTGGTCGCGGCCGAAGTCCGAGGTCAGCGACCTGATGGGCCTTCTGAAAATGTTCATCCGCCGCGATCTCGCCGAACTGCACCAGAGCGGCGTGCGGGTCAGGATTATCGGCGACAGGGCAGGGCTGCAGTCCGACATCAGGGGCCTGCTCGACGAGGCCGAATCGCTGACCGCCGCAAATGAATCACTGACGCTGGTGATCGCCTTCAACTATGGCGGACGCGACGAGATCGTGCGCACGGCGCGCAAGCTTGCCGCAGCCGTGGCGCGTGGCGAACTCGACAGCGAGGCGATATCAGCCGAAAGCTTTGCCGGCGCTCTCGACACGCAAGGCATTCCCGATCCGGAACTGGTCATCCGCACCAGTGGCGAACTCCGGCTGTCGAACTTCCTTCTGTGGCAGGCCGCCTATAGCGAGCTGGTCTTCCTGCCTTGCTACTGGCCCGACTTCAGCCGCGAGCACCTTGCCGAGGCCTTGCGCGAATTTGCCAGCCGCGAACGCCGTTTTGGCGGACTTGGGGCCCAGGACGTTGCTTCGCGACCGGCCGCGGGATGAGCAACCTCCAACTTCGGGTCATTTCGGCTGTCGTGCTTGCCACCATCACCCTTGGCTTGACCTGGTTTGGCGGCTTGCCGTTCCGGCTGCTGTGCGCCGTCATGGTGGCGGCGATCTTCTATGAATGGACCCGCATGTCGCGCCCGACAGAGGCCGCTGGCCTGGGTTTCCTGCCGGAAGCGTTGCTGCTTGTCTTCATTGGCGCCTTGATCTGCGGCCTGGCCGCCTCGCGGCTGCTGCCGTTTGTCGTGGTCATGGTTGCCGCAACGGCGATTGCCGCCTCGGTTCGCAAGACCGAACAATGGGATGCGAGCGGCCTTGCCTATGCCGCCGTTTCCGGCCTGTCGCTCGCCTTGCTGCGCGATGGCGACCGTTCAGGTCTCATTGCCATCCTGTTCCTGTTCGCGGTCGTCTGGGCCACCGATATCCTTGCCTATTTCGTTGGCCGTGCCGTTGGGGGTCCGAAACTGGCGCCGTCGATTTCGCCCGGCAAGACACGCAGCGGCGCGCTCGGTGGCGCTGCCGGCGGTGTCGTTGCCGGGCTGATCCTCGCGGCCGCCGCCGGTGTCGGCAATCTGGCATTGCTCGGCCTGGTGGCGCTAGTGCTGTCGATTGTCTCCCAAGCCGGCGACCTGTTTGAATCCTGGGTCAAGCGCCGCCACGGCCGCAAGGATTCGGGTGCGCTCATCCCGGGCCATGGCGGCGTCATGGATCGTGTCGACGGGCTTGTCGCCGCGGCTTTCGCCCTATACGTCATCGGTTGGATTTCGGCGACCGCCGACAATCCGGCGCAGGGGCTGTTTCCCGTTTGAGTGGTGCCATTTCAGGGTCCTGTGCGCGGCGCGCCTTGGATTCGCCCGGATTGGTGTCACAGTCACGGTGCACTCCGCGCCGTGGAAGAATTTGAGGGTTTGTCTTGAACGAGATTCTTCACGCGCTTTTCAGCACAGAAGGCTTTGTCCTCGGAACGCTCGTGCCGTTCGTGTTTGTGCTGACCGTGGTCGTGTTCGTCCATGAAATGGGCCATTACCTTGTCGGGCGCTGGTGCGGCATCGGCGTCAAGGTCTTCTCGATAGGCTTCGGCCCGGAACTCTTCGGCTTCAACGACAGCCACGGCACGCGCTGGAAACTGTGCGCGATACCGCTCGGCGGCTATGTCAAATTCGTCGGCGACATGAATGCCACGTCGAGCCAGCCCACGTCGGAAGAGCTCGAAACGCTGACCGAGGAAGAGCACAAGGTCGCCTTTCATACGCAGCCGATCTGGAAGCGCGCGGCTACGGTGGTGGCCGGACCGCTGTTCAATTTCCTGCTGGCGATCGTCGTCTTTGCCGTGCTGTTCACCGCCTATGGCCGCTATGTCGCGGAGCCCATGGTGGCCGAGGTGACCGCCGGCAGCCCGGCGGCCCAGGCCGGTATCCTGCCCGGCGACCGATTCGTCAGCGTCGACGGCAACAAGGTCGAAACCTTTGGTGACGTCCAACGACTGGTTTCGGGCCGCGCCGACGACATCATCACCTTCGTCATGCTGCGCGACGGCAAGGAGGTCACGGTGACCGCGGCGCCGCGGCTGATGGAACAGGAAGACGCGCTCGGCAACAAGGTCAAGGTCGCCGTGATCGGTGTCGTCAACAACGAGGAACTCGGCCAGCCGCGGCTCATCACCTACACGCCGGTGGGGGCGGTTGCAGCGGCGGTCGAGGAAACCGGTCACGTCATCCAGCGCACGGGCCAGTTCCTGCAGCGCTTTGTTGTCGGGCGTGAGGACAAATGTCAGCTGGGCGGCCCGGTGAAGATCGCCGACATGGCCGGCAAGGCGGCGAAACTAGGGTTCGAATGGCTCGTGCAACTGGTCGCGCTACTCTCGGTCGGTATCGGGTTTCTGAACCTTTTGCCGATTCCCCCCCTCGACGGCGGCCATCTCTTGTTCTACGGGGTGGAGGCCGTCATTCGCCGTCCGGTGTCGGAACGGATGATCGAAATGGCCTATCGGGCCGGGTTGCTTCTGGTGCTGTGCTTCATGGGGTTCGTTTTCTGGAACGATCTGTTTGGGTGCTGAAATCATGAAGAAATTTGGCTTCTGCATGGACGATGTTGAGACGCCGTTTACCATGCACGGGGATATGAGTGACGCGAAAGCCACGCCGCAGGGTTAAGTAAATACAAATTAACCAGAAGCCTTGCGTGTAGGGAAAATCCGGTTAATACGGTAGGGGAAATTACCGCACGTCCGGTTTTCTCGCCGTGGGGACTACGAGAAAAGGTTATTAAGCCCGATGAAGGCAGCATCCAAGTTTCTGAGCGCCGCGTCCGCGGTGACCCTGTCCGCGGCTCTTGTCGTGCCAGGCGCGCTCGCAGTGCAGTTCGTTGCCACATCGGCGGCCGAAGCCGCTGTCGTCAGCAGAGTCGAAGTGAGCGGCAACCAGCGTATCGACGCTGAGACCATCCGCAATTACATCACCATCAAGCCGGGCAAGGCGTTCTCAAGCTCCGATATCGACAGCGCGGTCAAGGCGCTGTTCGGCACGGGTCTGTTCTCGGATGTGCAGATCAACCAGGTCGGCTCGACACTGGTGGTCAAGGTTGCCGAGTACCAGGTCGTCAACCAGGTGCTGTTCCAGAACAACAAGAAGCTCAAGGACAATGCGCTGGCGATGGCGGTGCAGCTGAAGCCGCGTGGAACGTTCTCGCAGGCGACGCTCGATGCCGACGTCGAATCGATCAAGGCTGCCTACAAGCGGATTGGCCGCGACGATGTGACTGTGACCACGCAGGTCATGCAGCTTGGCGACAACCGCGTGAACGTGGTCTTCAACATTGCTGAAGGCGATCGCACGCAGATCGCGGCGATCAATTTCGTCGGCAACAGCGCCTATTCCAGCCGCCGCCTGTCGGATGTCATCAATACCAAGCGTTCGACCTGGCTTTCCTTCGTGCTGCGCGACGACGTCTATGACGACGACAAGCTGCGCGCCGACCAGGAACTGCTGCGCCGCTTCTATTACAATCACGGCTACGCCGACTTCCAGGTCGTATCCGCTGTCGGCGAACTCGACAGCGCGACGAACAAGTACACGGTCACCATCACCGTCCAGGAGGGCGATCGCTATACGTTCGGCGACGTCAGTGTCGAAAGCACGATCCCGGAAGTCGACAGCAAGTCGCTGGAATCGGTGGTCGAGACCCGCAAGGGCGACGTCTACAACGCCAAGGACGTCGAGGATTCCATCATCGCCCTGACCGAGAAGGTGGCCGGTTCCGGCTACGCCTTCGCGCAGGTGACGCCACGCGGCGACCGTAATTTCGAGAACCACACCATTTCGGTGGTCTATACGGTCGACCAGGGCACCAAGGCCTATATCGAGCGCATCGAGATCCGCGGCAACGATCGCACGCGTGACTATGTCATTCGCCGGGAGTTCGACGTCAGCGAAGGTGACGCCTTCAATCAGGTGCTCATCCAGCGCGCGAAGAAGCGTCTGGAGGCTCTAAATTACTTTGACAAAGTCGATATCTCGACGGTGCCGGGCTCGCAGCCCGACCAGGTCGTGCTGGTGGTCGACGTGGTCGAGAAGTCGACCGGTGAATTCTCGATCGGTGCCGGCTATTCGACCGGTGGCGACACGGCAGGTCCGTCCGTCGAAGGATCGATCACCGAGCGCAATTTCCTCGGCCGTGGCCAGTTCATCAAGCTGTCAGCTGGCGGTGGCAAGAATTCGCGCGACTACAGCATTTCGTTTACAGAGCCTTATTTCCTCGGACGGCGCATCGCCGCCGGCTTCGACGTCTTCAAGCAGACGAGGAATTACGACAACTACGACAGCGATACTGTGGGTGCGACGGTGCGTTTCGGCCTGCCGATCACCAACAGCATCTCGACCCAGCTTGCCTACAACATCTCGCAAGAGAAGTATGAGCTGGATGACGGCTGTGACGCCAATGGCGACGGGATTCCCGACGCTGACTGCAGTGTTTCCACGGCTATTCTAGACGGCATAAAGCAAAGCCCTTGGATCAAGTCGTCGGTCAGCTTGGGGCTGGTTTACAACACCATTGACGACATGAAGAACCCGCACGAAGGCATCTACGCCACTACAACGGCCGAATTTGCAGGTCTCGGCGGCGATGCCAAGTATGTGAAGGTGACCGGACGCGGCAGTATCTACCAGACGCTGTCAGAACAGTTTGACTTGGTTGGGCTCATTTCGGCTGGCGCAGGTCATGTGCAGGGTTATGGCAGCGACGGCGAACTGCGTATCTTCGATCAGTTCCAGAGCAACGATCGCATGATCCGCGGCTTTGCTTATGGTGGCATTGGCCCTGTGGATCCTCTCACCGGGGACCATCTCGGAGGCACCACCTATTTCAATGCCTCCGCGGAAGCTCAGTTCCCGCTCCCTGTCGTTCCGGAAAGCTTCGGTCTGCGTGGCGCCGTCTTTGCTGACGCGGCCACACTTTATGGCAGCAAGATTACGAGCGTTGCTCAGGAGTCGACCAACTTGGAGTTGCGTGCCTCGGTCGGCCTCGGCCTGATGTGGGCCTCGCCGTTCGGGCCGATCCGTATCGACTATGCGATCCCGGTCAAGAAGGAAGCGCGCGACGACGTGCAGGAATTCAACTTCGGCATATCGACCCGCTTCTGATCGGCGGCCAACGATGCTCCCGGGTCCTACCAGGCCCGGGGGAAATGTACCGACCTAGCTGGATATAGCTTCTGGAATGACCGATCCGGTGTTCTTCGCGCCATCACGCCGGTATACGGCGGGCGAAGTCGCGAATCTGACCGGCTCGGTGCTTGTCGATTCCGGCCACTCCGATATTTCGATCGAGGCGCTCGCGCCGGCCAGCGAGGGCGGCGAGAATGCGCTCGTCTTTGTCGACGGCAAGCGCAATTCCGCGCTGATGCCGTCGTTGCGGGCGGCCGCGGTCCTGTGCCCGGCGGAATTTGCCGGCAAGGCGCCGGCCGGCGTTGCCGTTCTGGTTCATCCGCGTCCGCAACAGGCCTTCGCGTTTGTCGGGCGCCTGCTGTTTCCGAGGGCGGCGACGCCAGGGCCGATGACCAGTGAAACCGGTGTCTCGCCGCATGCTCATGTCGATGCGACCGCACATGTCGAAGCCGGCGCCGTCATCGAGGCCGGCGCGGTCATCGGGCCGGGTGCTTCGATCGGTAGGGGTACCGTCATCGCGCCCAATGCCGTCATCGGACAATCCTGCCAGATCGGCCGCGATGGCTATGTCGGTCCAGGTACCAGCATCCAGTACGCCTTGATCGGCAACCGCGTCATCATCCATGGCGGCGCCAGGATCGGTCAGGATGGTTTTGGCTTCGTCGGCGGCGCCAAGGGGCCCGAACGCGTGCCGCAGATCGGCCGTGTCGTCATTCAGGACGACGTCGAGATCGGCTCCAACACCACCGTCGATCGCGGCGCCATGTCGGATACGATCATCGGTCAGGGCACCAAGATCGACAATCTCGTGCAGATCGCCCATAACGTCCGCATCGGCCGCAATTGCATAATAGCCGGGCTTTCGGGTATTTCGGGTTCCGTGGTCGTGGGTGACAATGTCACCATGGGCGGCGGCGTCGGGCTTGCGGATCACCTGACCATCGGGTCCGGGGCCAAGCTTGCCGCCAGAAGTGGGTTTATGAGCAATGTCCCTGCAGGCGAGATCTGGGGCGGTTATCCGGCACAGCCGATGGCGGAAGCCATGCGGGAGATAGCCATGCTGCGCAAGCTCGCCAGGACCCGCAAACAGGGCGAGGGAGGCAATGGCTGACATGATCGCGTCGACGACGCTGGAAGCGGTCGACATCATGGGGCTTATGAAGCTCCTGCCGCACCGCTATCCGTTCCTGATGATCGATCGAATCGTTGATATCGACGGCGACGAGTCCGCCGTCGGCATCAAGAATGTGACCATAAACGAGCCGCATTTTCAGGGCCATTTCCCCGAGCAGCCGGTCATGCCGGGTGTGCTTATCGTTGAGGCGATGGCGCAGACCGCCGGCGCCATCTGCATCCGCAGCCTGGGCACTGAAAAGCCGTCGCTGGTCTATTTCCTGACCATCGACAATGCCAAATTCCGCAAACCGGTCGTTCCCGGCGACCAGTTGAAGATCTATGTCAAGAAAATCAAGAAACGCGGCAACCTGCTCAAATTCGCTTGTGAAGCCATGGTCGACGGCGCCAAGGCGGCCGAGGCCGAGATTTCAGCCATGATGGTCACCAGCGACTGACGATCGAATGCTTATGAAAATCAAGACATCCATTCATGCTTCCTCCGTTGTGGAGGAAGGCGCTCAAATCGGCCAAGGTGTGCGCATCGGACCGTTCTGCCACGTCGGCGCCGATGTGGTGATCGGCGATGACGTCGAGCTGGTCAGTCATGTCTCGGTGATGGGTGCGACCACCATCGGTGCCTCGACCAAGGTCTATCCGATGGCGACATTGGGCGCACCGCCGCAGAACACCAAGCACAAGGGCGGTCGCACCACCCTGGTCATCGGCAAGAACTGCACGATCCGCGAAGGCGTGACCATGCATCTCGGCACCGATTCCAGCCGCGGCGAGACGACGGTCGGCGACAATGGCAATTTCCTCGCCTACGCCCACATTGCCCATGATTGCGTCGTCGGCAACAACGCGACGTTCGCCAATGGCGCGACACTGGGCGGCCACTGCGAGGTCGGCAACAACGTCTATATCGGCGGCCTGACCGCCGTGCATCAGTTTGTCCGCATCGGCGACAACGCCTTTCTGGGCGGCTGCTCCGCGATCGTCGGCGATGTCATCCCCTATGCCATCGCGGTCGGCAACCGCGCCAGTCTGCGCGGCCTCAACATCATCGGCCTGAAGCGCTCCGGCCAGCCACGGTCCGAAATCCTTGTGCTGCGCAAGGCTTACCGGATGATCTTCGATCGTTCCCGCACCGTTGGCGAGAACATCGAATTCGCCAAGGCGGAGTTCGCGTCGTCGCCGACCGCCATGAAGATCATCGATTTCATCACCAGTCGCGGCAAGCGGCACTATGCTGTGCCGTCGCTCAAGGGCGGCGATGGCGACGATGTCGATGACGAAGACTGAGGCAGCGGCAGCGCGTCTTGGTCTTCCGCCGGGCTCCAGGGTCGGCATCATCGCCGGCGGCGGCAGTCTGCCTGTCGAAGTCGCGGCCGGTTCGGCTGAACAGGGTTATCCGCCCTTCGTCATCCTGATGGAAGGCGAGGTCGACCGCATGGCGGAGCTCTCCCGATATGAGCATGAAAGCCTCGCCCTGGAAGGTATCGGCTCGCTGATACCGTTGCTGAGGCGGCACCGGATCACCCATCTGGTGCTTGCCGGCGAGATCAAGCGCAGGCCAAGACTGACACAGCTCCGACCGAGTCTCAGCCTGCTCGCAGTGATACCGGTTGTTGTCGCGGCGCTGGCGCGTGGCGACGATGGCCTGCTGAAGGTCTTGGCACGAGGCCTCGAAGCGCGGGGAATAAAGGTCGTCGGGGCGCATGAAATTGTGCCGAACCTTGTTGCCGCCGATGGCGTCCTGACGAAGGCCGAGCCACGGAAATCGGACTGGCTCGACATCAAGGCAGGCCTTGCGGCGGCAAAGGCAATCGGAGCGCTGGATATCGGCCAGGCGGCGATCGCCGTCGGTGGCCGGACCATTGCGCTGGAAGGCATCGAGGGGACGGCCGGGTTACTCGATCGTGCGAAGCTGCTGCGTGGCCATGGCCGTATTGCGGGGAAGATCCGCGGCGTGCTGGTCAAGTGCGCCAAGCCTGGTCAGGAACTGCGCGCGGATCTTCCTTCCATCGGCCCGCAAACGGTCGAAGCCGTGCATGCGGCCGGGCTTGCCGGCATTGCCGTCGAGGCGGGACGTTCGCTGGTTCTCGAAGGCCCCGAAACCATAGCGCGCGCCAACGCACTCGGTCTGTTCGTCATTGGCCTGCCTGCCGCGACGGAGCCGGACAATGGCTGACAGGGCATTGAAGATCGCGATCGTTGCCGGAGAAGAGTCCGGCGATCTGCTCGGCGCCGACATCGTGCGTTCGCTCAAGCAGGCTACCGGGCGCGAGGTGCAACTCGTCGGCGTCGGCGGCCGCCATTTGCAGGCGATGGGACTGGCATCGCCATTCGATGCCGGCGAGATTGCCCTCATGGGTTTCAGCGCCATCTTGCGCGACCTGCCGCGCCTGATGCGGCGGATCAGACAACTGGCCAGGACCGTTGCGGACGAAAAGCCGGACTGCCTCGTCACCATCGACAGCCCGGACTTTTCATTGCGCGTCGCCAAAAAGGTGCGGGCGGCCAATCCATCGATCCCGATCATCCACTATGTCTGCCCGAGCGTCTGGGCGTGGCGGCCGGGCAGGGCGGTGGCGATGAAACCCTATGTCGACCATATCCTCTGCATCCTGCCGTTCGAGGTGAAGGAGCTCGAGCGGCTGGGCGGCCCACCGGGCACCTATGTCGGGCATCGCCTGACCCATGACGCCGGCGTGCTCGCCGCGGCCAAGGCGCAGGACCTGCCGCGCGATCTTGCTGCGGACCGCTTGAAGACGCTGCTTGTCCTGCCCGGGTCGCGGCGCGGTGAGGTACGGCGCCTGCTCGACCCGTTCGGCGAGACGGTGTCGATGCTGCGCGCTCGCGGACATCGCATGCGATTGTTGCTGCCGACGGTTCCGCATGTCGCCGACCTGGTCAAATCCTCGGTCAACCGCTGGGATGAGAAGCCTGAGATCATTGTCGATCCCCAACGCAAATGGCAGGCCTTCGGCAAGGCCGATGCCGCGCTGATCGCGTCCGGGACGGTATCCCTGGAACTGGCGCTGGCGGGTGTGCCGATGGTCTCCTGCTACAGGCTCGATCCCGTCGCCCGCGCCGTGGCACCTTACCTGCTGTCGGTCTGGTCGGCACTGCTGCCCAATCTGATCTCGGATCGCGCGCTGGTGCCGGAATTCTACAACGAATATGTCAAGCCGAACAATCTGGCCCGACAACTGGAAGCGCTGTTCGCGGATAGCGGGATGCGTGCCTGGCAGAAGCAAGGCTTCGCCGAGATCACGCGGCGTATGGCGACCAACAAGCCATCTGGAGAGATTGCGGCGGGCGTTGTGCTTCGTCACATAAAAAAGGCGCCCTGAGGGGCGCCTCAGACTGCTGACAAACCCCTGGCATTTGCCGGGGGTTTTTGATTCACTGGGTCATGTTGAAGCGACCCGCCCCTGAACAGACCGCGCTCGAGAT